>JAIERT010000094.1 GCA_019746735.1 Burkholderiaceae bacterium
TGATCGGCCGCAGCAAAGGAATCATCATGAAACAAGTTCAAGACGCCTACATCGTTGCCGCCACGCGCACGCCCATTGGCCGTTCCGGCCGCGGCTTCTTCCGCAACACCCGCCCTGACGACCTGCTGGTGGCCGCCATCAAGAGCGCCATGACCCAGGTGCCCACGCTGGACCCCAAGGCGATCGAAGATGCCATCATCGGCTGTTCCTTCCCCGAGGCTGAGCAGGGCATGAACATGGCGCGCATCGCCGTGGGCCTGGCCTTCAACCACCCCGTGGGCGGTGTCACCGTCAACCGCTTCTGCGCCTCGGGCGTCACTGCCATCCAGATGGCGGCCGACCGCATCCGCGTGGGCGAGGCCGATGTGCTGATCGCCGGCGGCGCCGAGTCCATGAGCCTGGTGCCCATGGGTGGTGTCAAGCCCTCCTTCAACCCCGAGGTTTTCATGCGCGACGAGAACGTCGGCATCGCCTACGGCATGGGCCTGACGGCCGAGAAGGTGGCCCAGCAGTGGAAGGTCACGCGCGAGATGCAGGATGCCTTCGCGCTGGAATCGCACATGCGCGCCGTCAAGGCCCAGAAGGCCGGCGAGTTCACGGCCGAGATCACGCCCATCGAGGTCACCGAGCGCACGCCCGACCTGGCCAGCGGCGAGGTCCTCACGAAGAAGCGCACCGTCAACCTCGACGAAGGCGCGCGTCCCGATACCACGCTCGAGGCGTTGGCCAAGCTCAAGCCCGTGTTCGCTGCCCGTGGCAGCGTGACCGCCGGCAACAGCTCGCAGACCAGCGACGGCGCGGGCGCGCTGATCCTGGCCAGCGAGAAGGCGGTCAAGCAGTTCGGCCTCAAGCCGCTGGCGCGTTTCGTCAGCTTCGCCGCCCGCGGCGTGCCGCCCGAGATCATGGGCATCGGCCCGATCGAGGCCATTCCCGCCGCACTGCGCTATGCCGGCCTCAAGCACGAGGACATCGGCTGGTTCGAGCTGAACGAAGCCTTTGCGGCACAGTCGCTGGCCGTCATCAACAGCCTGGGCCTGGACCCGTCCAAGGTCAACCCCATGGGCGGCGCTATCGCCCTGGGCCACCCGCTGGGTGCCACCGGCGCCATCCGCGCGGCCACGGTCGTGCATGCCCTGCATCGCCACAACCTCAAGTACGGCATGGTGACCATGTGCGTCGGCACGGGGCAGGGCGCGGCCGGTATTTTCGAGCGCGTTTAAGAGACAGGAGCGGACACCTCGGGTGTCCGCTCAACCCGACCCGGCGTCTAGACCGGGCGGGCACACGAGGGGAACACCATGCAAGCAGAACGTCGGGATCTCACAGCAGAAGACGGTGGCGTGATCACGCTGCGTGTCTATGAGCCGGCCGCGGCGGCGCTCGCCACCGTGGTCGTCGGCGGCGCCATGGGCGTGCCCCAGGGCTATTACGCGCCCTATGCCGCCTGGCTGGCGCAGCAGGGCTACCGCGTCTGGACTTTCGACTACCGCGGCCATGGCGATTCTCTGGCGCATGTGCCCCGGCGCTCCCTGCGGGGCTTCCAGGCCGACCTCTTCGACTGGGCGCGTGACTATGAAACCGTGGTGCTGACGGCACGGCGTGAACGGCCTGCCCAGCCGCTCTACCTGATCGGACACAGCCTGGGCGCACAGCTGCCGGGCCTGTTCCGTCGCCCGGACCGGATCGATGGCCTCTTCAGCATCGCCGCCGGCAGCGGCTACTGGCGCGAGAACGCGCCCCAGCTCAAGCGCAAGGTGCTCTTCTTCTGGCACGTCATGGTACCGCTGGCCACGCGCGTCTGCGGCTACTTCCCGGGCAAGCGCCTGGGCATGGTGGGCAATCTGCCGGCCGGCGTGATCCACCAGTGGCGGCGCTGGTGCATGCACCCGGGCTACAGCGCCGGCGCCGAAGGGGCCGAGGTGGCGCAGCGCTATGCACGGGCACGTTTCCCGGTGCAGGCCTGGTCCTTCAGCGACGACGAGATGATGACGCTGCGCGGCACGCGCAGCCTGCTGGGCTTGTACAGCGCGGCGCCGCAGCGGGTGCAGGTGATCCATCCGGTCGAGGTGCCCTCGCGGCGCATCGGTCATTTCGGCTTCTTCCGCGAGGCGATGGCGCCGATACTCTGGCCGCGCAGCCTCCAGGTGCTGCAGTCGCTGCGCTCGACCGCGCCGGTCCCCCAAGCGACGGACGAGGATGAGCGCAACATGGATACTCGACCCCATGAGCTCACACCCGTTTGACCAGGCCCTGAAGCTGCAGGCGCTGGCGCCGGATCGCTACGCCGGTCGGACCAGCGAGGCCTACTGGAACATGGTCGGGCCTTTTGGTGGCTGCACGGCCGCGACGGTGCTGGCCGCCATCCTGCAGCATCCCGACCGGCTGGGGGCGCCGCTGTCCGTCACGGTGAACTTCGCCGCCGCACTGGCCCAGGGGCCGTTCGAAGTGCAGCTGCACGCCGCGCGCACCAACCGTTCCACCCAGCACTGGACGGCGGCCATCGTGCAGAACGATGCCCAGGGCCAGCCCCAGGTGGTGACCACGGCCACGGCCGTGACCGCTGCCCGCCGCGAGACCTGGAGCCTGAGCGACCAGCCCATGCCGCATGTGCCGCCGCCCGCCGAGATGCCCGCCATGCGTTACGAAAAAGCCATGGCCTGGCTGGACCATTACGAGCTGCGTCCGGTCAGTGGCATGATCCCGCAGACCTGGGACGGCAGCCAGCGCGACGACAGCGTGACGCGCCTGTGGATGCGTGATGTCCCGCCGCGGCCGCTGGACTACTGCTCCTTGCTGGCCCTGTCCGACATCTTCTACCCGCGCGTCTGGCTCAAGCGCGCCACCCGTGTGCCCGCGGGCACGGTGTCCATCACCACCTACTTCCACGCCGGCGACCAGGAACTGCGGGAGACCGGCAGCGGCTACCTGCTGGGCCAGGCGCGCGGCCAGGAATTCCGCAACGGCTTCTTCGACCAATCGGCCCAGCTCTGGAACGAGGCCGGCACCCTGCTGTGCACCTCGCACCAGATCGTCTACTTCAAGGAATGAACACCATGAGCGAGATCCTCATCCACACCGAAGCCGGTGTCTGCACCCTGAGCTTCAACCGCCTGGAGCGCAAAAACTCGATCACCGCCGCCATGTACGCCACCCTGGCGGACGCGGTCAACGCCGCCGCGGCCGACCCCGCCGTGCGGGTGCTGGTCTTCCAGGGCCATGAGACCGTGTTCTCGGCGGGCAATGACATCGGCGACTTCCTCAACGCGCCCCCGGCCGACCCGGAGGCGCCGGTCTGGCGTTTCATGCGCGCGCTGGCGGGCTTTCCCAAGCCGGCACTGGCCTCCGTCTGCGGCCCGGCGGTGGGCATCGGCACCACGCTGCTCTTCCATTGCGACCTGGTCTACGCCGGTGACAACGCCGCCTTCTCCATGCCTTTCGTGAACCTGGGCCTGTGCCCGGAGTTCGCCTCCAGCCTGCTGGTGCCGCAGATGTTCGGCTACCACCGCGCCGCCGAGGCCCTGCTGCTGGGCGAGCCCTTCATGGCCGAGGCCGCGCTCGAGGCCGGCCTGGTCAACCGCGTGCTGCCGCCCACCGAGGCCAATGCCTATGCCCAGGCCCAGGCCCGCAAGCTCGCGGCCAAGCCCCTGTCTTCGCTGGTCGAGACCAAGCGCCTGATGAAGAAGGCGGGTGCCGCGCAGGTGATGGCGCAGATGGGCGAGGAGGGCGCGAGCTTCGGCCGCATGCTGCGCGAGCCCGCGGCGCGCGAGGCCTTCGGGGCGTTCATGGAGAAACGCAAACCGGATTTCAGCAAGGTCTGATCTCGGTCGCATGAAACATCCCGCGCCTTTCCCGGCGACCGGCTTCGAGCCCGAGTTCATTGCAGCGCTCAAGGACATCTTCGAGGACAAGATCGCCTTCAACCGCGTGCTGGGGCTGGAGATCACCCAGATTGCCCCCGAGCGCGTGACGGCGCGCATCGCCATGAAGCCCGAACTCATCGGGCACTATGGTCATCAGCGCATCCATGGCGGCGTCATCAGCGCGGGGCTGGACGCCATGGGTGGTCTGGCGGTGATGGCGGCCATCGGTGCGCGCCACATGGACGAGGCGCCGCTGCAGCGCCTGCAGCGTTTCGCCAAGCTGGGCACGATCGACCTGCGCGTAGACTACCTGCGCCCGGGCGTCGGGGAGGCGTTCGAGCTGCGGGCCGAGGTGCTGCGCCTGGGTTCGCGCGTGGCTTCCACGCGCATGGAATTCCTGGACAGCCAGGGCAAGCTGCTGTCCAGCGCCGCCGCAGCCTACATCGTGTCCTGAGCCGGGCCTAGGGCCGGTGCGGCAGCGGGCGGGGCTTGCCCTGCTCGTCGATGGCCACATAGGTCAGCGTGGCCTCGGTCACCTTGACGAACTGCCCCTGGGACTGGAAGCGTTCGGCATAGACCTCCACCTTCACCGTGATCGAGGTCTTGCCGATGCGTGTGAGCTTGGAGTAGAAGGACAGGATGTCGCCCACGCGCACCGGCTGCTTGAAGATGAACTCGTTCACCGCCACGGTGGCGATGCGCCCGCCCGCATAACGGGCCGGGATGACCGAGCCGGCCAGGTCGACCTGGGCCATGACCCAGCCGCCGAAGATGTCGCCGTTGGCATTGCTGTCGGCCGGCATGGGAATGACCTTGAGCACCAGCTCCTCGTCGGACGGGGGAATGGCAGGGCCGGGGGCGGATGTGACGGACATGGGGGACAATCGCAAAAACAAACTCAGCGGATTGTCTCACTCATGCGCGGCCGTGGCGAACGCCTTCTTCCCGCCGGCACCGTGGTTTCCACCGAGGCGCAGGCTCAGCCGCAGCCGCGCTCGGACTGGGCCACGCTGCGCCGGCTCTTCCCCTACCTCTGGCACTACAAGTGGCGCGTGATCGCGGCGCTGGCCTTCATGATCGGCGCCAAGCTGGCCAACGTGGGTGTGCCCGTGCTGCTCAAGGAGCTGGTGGACCGCATGGACACGCGGCCGGCCGATGCGCTCTGGCTGGTGCCTGCGGCCCTGCTGCTGGCCTATGGCGCCCTGCGCTTCCTGACCTCGCTGTTCACCGAGCTGCGCGAGCTGGTCTTCGCCAAGGCCACCGAGGGTGCGGCGCGCACCATCTCGCTGCAGGTCTTCGGGCACCTGCACGCGCTGAGCCTGAGGTTCCATCTGGAACGCCAGACCGGCGGCATGACGCGCGACATCGAGCGCGGTACGCGCGCCGTGCACTCGCTGATCTCGTATTCGCTCTACAGCATCGTGCCCACGCTGATCGAGTTCGCACTCGTGCTGGGGCTGCTGGCGATCAAGTTCGACCTGATGTTCGTCTGGATCACGCTGGCCGCGCTGGTGAGCTACATCATCTTCACGGTGACGGTGACAGAGTGGCGCACGCGCTTTCGCCGCCGCATGAACGAGCTCGATTCCACGGCGCACAGCCGTGCCGTCGATTCGCTGCTGAACTACGAGACCGTCAAGTATTTCAACAACGAGGACTTCGAGGCGAAGCGCTACGACGAGAACCTGGAGAAATACCGGCGCGCGGCCATCAAGAGCCAGGCCTCGCTGAGCCTGCTCAACACCGGCCAGCAGCTCATCATCGCCACCGGCCTGGTCGCCATGCTCTGGCGCGCCACCCTGGGCGTGACCGAGGGGCGCATGACCCTCGGTGACCTGGTCATGGTCAATGCGCTCATGATCCAGCTCTACATCCCGCTGGGCTTCCTGGGCGTGCTCTACCGCGAGATCAAGCAGAGCCTGACCGACATCGACAAGATGTTCACCCTGCTCGAGCGCGAGCGCGAGGTCGCCGATGCGCCCGGTGCCCCGGCGCTCCAGCTGCCACCGGGCACCGCCGCCGTGCGCTTCGAGCACGTGAGCTTTGCCTACGACCCGGCGCGCCCCATCCTGCATGACCTGAGCTTCGAGATCCCGGCCGGCAAGACCGTGGCCGTGGTCGGCCCCTCGGGCGCCGGCAAGTCCACGCTGGCGCGCCTGCTCTACCGTTTCTACGACGTGACCGGTGGGCGCATCGAGATCGCGGGTCAGGACATCCGCAGCGTTACGCAGGCCAGCGTGCGCCAGGCCATCGGCATCGTGCCGCAGGACACCGTGCTCTTCAATGACACGGTGGAGTACAACATCGCCTACGGCCGTCCCGGTGCCAGCCGCGCCGAGGTGGAGGAGGCCGCGCGGGCGGCCCACATCCACACCTTCATCACCAGCACCCCTGCGGGTTACGACACCATGGTGGGCGAGCGCGGCCTCAAGCTGTCCGGCGGCGAAAAGCAGCGCGTGGCGATTGCGCGCACCCTGCTCAAGAACCCGCCCATCCTGATCTTCGACGAGGCCACCTCGGCGCTGGATTCGGCCAACGAGCGCGCCATCCAGGCCGAGCTGCGCAGCGTGGCCCAGGGCAAGACCGCGCTGGTGATCGCGCACCGCCTGTCCACCGTGGTCGATGCCCACGAGATCCTGGTCATGGAAGGCGGGCGCATCGTCGAGCGCGGTCCGCATGCCGAGCTGCTGGCGCGTGGCGGGGCCTATGCCCGCATGTGGTCCTTGCAGCAGAGTGCGGAATGAGCGTCGGGAAGTGCCGCGCGCCGCATAATCCGCGCCATGGAGACCAAGTGGCTTGAAGACTTCGTGAGCCTGGCCGAGACGCGCAGCTTCAGCCGTTCGGCCCAGCTGCGCCACGTCACGCAGCCGGCCTTCTCGCGCCGCATCCAGTCGCTGGAGGCCTGGGCCGGCACCGACCTGGTGGACCGCAGCGCCTACCCGACGCGCCTCACCCCCGCGGGCGAGACGCTCTATGGCCAGGCCCTGGAGCTGCTCGAAGCCCTGCAGCACACCCGCGCCATGCTGCGCAGCCACACGGCGGCGGGCGAGGATGTGATCGAGTTCGCCGTGCCCCACACCCTGGCCTTCACCTTCTTCCCGGCCTGGGTTTCGGCGCTGCGCGAAAAGTTCGGGCCCTTCAAGAGCCGGTTGATTGCCCTCAATGTGCACGACGCCGTGGTCCGGCTGACCGAAGGCAGCTGCGACCTGCTGCTGGCCTACCACCACGCTTCGCATCCCTTTCCGCTGGACGCAGAACGCTACGAAATGGTGAGCCTGGGCCAGGAGAGCATTGCCCCGTATTGCCGGCCCGACGCGCAGGGTCAGCCGCTCTTTCCCCTGCCCGGGCGTCCCGAGCAGCCGCTGCCTTATCTGGGCTATGCCCCGGGGGCGTATCTGGGGCAGGTGGTGGATTTCATGCTGAAGCAGACGGGCACGGCCATCCACCTCGACCGGGTCTACGAGACCGACATGGCCGAAGGCCTCAAGGCCATGGCGCTCGAAGGCCATGGCCTGGCCTTTCTGCCGCACAGCGCCGTGCGCCAAGACTTGCGGGCCGGGCGGCTGGTGGCTGCGGCTCCGGCGGCGCTGGCCGGGCTGCAGATCACCATGGACATGCGTCTGTACCGGGAAAACCCCCGGGGTCGGCCGGGGCCCAAACGCACGGCCCAGGCCCTGTGGAGTTTTCTGGCCGGGACGGCATCAGGGTAGCCCTGTCTTGCCAAAGCGACGCCCGGCGTTCTTTAATGTCCCCACAGCACCGCGTCCAGCACGGGTTTTGCTGGATACTCGCGATCTGTCTTTCATTCCGAACAAGGAGCAACGCATGAAGAAGCATCTGCTGGCCCTCGCGCTCACCGCCATCGCCGTGGGCGCCCAGGCCGATACCCTGGCCAAGGTCAAGGCCTCGGGCAGCATCACCATGGGGGTACGCGACTCCTCCGGCGCCCTGTCCTACACCCTGGGTGATGGCAAGTACGCCGGTTTCCATGTCGAGCTGTGCCAGCGCATCGTGGCTAATGTGGAGAAGGCCGTGGGCCGCAAGCTGGACGTGAAGTACCAGTCGGTGACCTCGCAGAACCGCATTCCGCTGACGCAGAACGGCACCGTGGACATCGAATGCGGCTCCACCACCAACAACGCCACGCGCCAGAAGGACGTGGCCTTCGCCGTGACCACCTACGTCGAGGAAGTGCGCATCGCCGTCAAGGCCAATTCGGGCATCACCTCGATCTCCCAGCTCAACGGCAAGAACGTGGCCACCACCACCGGCACCACCTCGGTGCAGACGCTGCGCCGCAACGAGCGCGCCCAGGGCATCAACTTCAACGAGATCTACGGCAAGGACCACGCCGACAGCTTCCTGCTGCTCGAGTCCGGCCGCGCCGATGCCTTCGTGATGGACGGCTCCATCCTGGCTGGCAACATCGCCAATGCCAAGAACCCGGCGGATTTCAAGATCGTCGGCGAGGTGCTCTCGGTCGAACCGATTGCCATCATGCTGCGCAAGGACGACCCGGCCTTCAAGAAGGTGGCCGATGACACGCTCAAGGATCTGATGAAGTCCGGCGAGATGGCCAAGATCTACGACAAGTGGTTCCTGCAGCCCATCCCGCCCAAGAACGTCAAGGTGGGCCTGGTCCTGAGCGACAGCACCAAGGGGGCCTGGGCCGCTCCGAACGACAAGCCCATGGAAGACTACGCCAAGAAATAGGGCGATACCGCGCCATGTTGGCAGCACCCCGCTCCGGCTCGCGGCCGGGCGGGGTTTTTGCTTGCTGTGACAGGCAGATCGACGGAGACGACACATGAACTGGGACTGGCAGGTCTTCCTCAACGACGACGGCAGCGGCCGCACCTACCTCGAATGGATGATCGACGCCTGGGGCTGGACGCTGGCGGTGGCCGGCTGTTCCTGGGTGGTGGCCATGCTCGTGGGCGCGCTCATGGGCACGCTGCGCACCTTGCCGGGCAGCCCCTGGCTGGTGCGCCTGGCCACGGCCTGGGTGGAGCTGTTCCGCAACATCCCGCTGCTGGTGCAGATCTTCCTCTGGTACTTTGTGGTGCCCAAGATCTTCCCGGTCTTCCAGCAGGTGCCAGGCTTCGTGCTCGTGGTCTTCGGCCTGGGCTTCTTCACTTCGGCGCGTATCGCCGAGCAAGTGCGCGCGGGCATCCAGGCCCTGCCGCGCGGGCAGCGTTACGCGGCCCTGGCCATGGGCTTCACCCAGGCCCAGGCCTACCGCTACGTGATCCTGCCCATGGCATTTCGCATCATCCTGCCGCCGCTGACCAGCGAGTCCATGAACCTGCTCAAGAACTCGGCTGCGGCCTTTGCCGTGTCGATTGCCGAGCTCACCATGTTCGCCATGCAGGCGCAAGAGGAAACCTCGCGCGGCATCGAGGTCTACCTGGCCGTGACGGGGCTCTACATGCTGTCTGCCTTTGCGGTCAACCGCATCTTTGCCTTCGTCGAGAAGCGGGTGCAGGTACCGGGTTTCATCGTGGCCGGCGGCACCGGGGGAGGGCATTGAGATGCTGAACCTCGACCTGACCTTCCTGAGCTGGGACATCATCAGCAAGTTCGTGCTCGGTGGCCTGTGGTTCAGCATCAAGCTCACGCTGATCGCCACAGCCGGCGGCATCGTCTTCGGCACCCTGCTGGCGCTCATGCGCCTCTCGGGGCGCAAGTGGCTCGATGTTCCCGCCGCCATCTATGTCAACGGCATGCGCTCCATCCCGCTGGTGATGGTGATCCTCTGGTTCTTCCTGCTGATTCCCTTCATGATCGGCAAGCCCATCGGCGCCGAGGTGTCCGCCATCATCACCTTCATCGCCTTCGAGGCGGCCTACTTCAGCGAGATCATGCGCGCGGGCATCCAGTCCATCCCGC
>JAIERT010000320.1 GCA_019746735.1 Burkholderiaceae bacterium
GGCCCACCCAGATGCTCAGCACATCGGCCGGGCCGGGCGCGCGTTCCAGATAACGGCCCGCCTCACCCAGGATGAAGTCGAGCTCGGCGCGCAGCGGCCGCGGCTCGCGCGGCAGATCGTTGCGCGGCGTGTCGGTGGTGCCCAGCACCAGCTTGCCCAGCCAGGGTACGGCAAAGAGCACGCGGCCGTCGGCCGTCTTGGGCACCAGCAGTGCGTGCTCACCCGGCAGAAAGGACCGGTCCACCACCACGTGCACGCCCTGGCTCGGCGCGACCATGGGCTCCACGGCCTTGCCCTGGCCCGCCCCGTCCATCTGGCGCAGGCCGTCCACCCAGACCCCGGTGGCGTTGACCACGCAGCGGGCCCGCACTTCATACGTCTGACCGTCCAAGGCGTCACGGCAGCGCAGGCCGACCAGCCGCGTGTTTTCGTGCAGCAGCTCGGTGACCGGACAGTAATTGAGCAGCAAGGCGCCCTCGCGCGCCGCCGTACGCGCCAGCGCGATGGCCAGACGCGCGTCGTCGAACTGGCCATCCCAGTACTGCACCCCGCCGCTCAGGCCCTCGGGCTGCAGGCGCGGCAGGGCCGCCAGGGCCTCGGCCCGGCTCAGGAAGCGCGTATCCCCCAGGCCCGCGCGACCAGCCAGCAGGTCGTAGAGCTTGAGGCCGATGCCATAGAACGGGGTCTGCCACCAGGCGTAGGAGGGCATGATGAAAGACAGGCGCGAAGCCAGGTGCGGCGCATTGGCCAGCACCGTGCTGCGTTCGCGCAAGGCCTCGCGCACCAGGGCGACATTGCCCTGGGCCAGATAACGCACGCCACCGTGCAGCAGCTTGGTCGAACGCGAAGAGGTACCGCCCGCGAAGTCATGCGATTCCAGCAGCACGACCGAGTAGCCGCGCGCCGCGGCATCGAGCGCCACACCCAGGCCGGTGGCGCCGCCACCGACCACGGCCAGATCCCAGGTGCGTGGCTCGGCCAGGCGGTCAAGAAGTTGTGCGCGATGCATGAAATCAGGACTCAGAAATAAACCCGGCAGGGCGACCGTGGACTGTACTGCGCAAGTTCCGTACCACGGTCGCCACCGACGCCTCCGCTCTTAACGCGCGCGTCCCGCCTTCCAGGCGTTCAGCAGCTTCTCGTAGGCGATGGTCTCGCCCTTGGGCTTCTCATTGGCCAGCTTCTTCCAGGGCGCCGCCTTGTCGGACAGCCACTTGTCGTTGCCCTCCTTCTTGTTGAGCTTGGGCGCGCAGCGGGCCATGCCGGCACGCTCCAGGCGGGCCATCACCTGGTCCATCTCGTCGGCCAGGTTGTCCATGGCCTGCTGCGGCGTCTTCTCGCCGGTCACGGCCACGGCCACGTTCTTCCACCACAGCTGGGCCAGCTTGGGGTAGTCCGGCACGTTGGTGCCCGTCGGCGTCCAGGCCACGCGGGCCGGACTGCGGTAGAACTCCACCAGGCCGCCGAGCTTGGGCGCCAGATCGGTCATGGCCTTGCTCTGGATGTCGCTTTCGCGGATGGGCGTGAGGCCGACGATGGTCTTCTTCAGCGAGACGGACTTCGCGGTCACGAACTGCGCGTACAGCCAGGCAGCGGCGGTGCGGTTCTCGTCGTGTTTCTCGAAGAAGGTCCAGCTGCCCACGTCCTGGTAGCCGTTCTGCATGCCCTGCTTCCAGTAGGGGCCGTTGGGGCCGGGCGCCATGCGCCACTTGGGCGTGCCGTCGGCGTTGACCACCGGCAGGCCGGGCTTGGTCATGTCGGCGGTGAAGGCCGTGTACCAGAAGATCTGCTGCGCGATCTGGCCCTGGGCCGGCACGGGGCCGGCTTCGCCAAAGGTCATGCCCGTGGCTTCCTTGGGCGCGTACTTCTTCATCCAGTCCACGTACTTGGTCAGCGCATAGACCGCGGCCGGCGAGTTGGTGGCGCCGCCGCGTGCCACGCTGGCGCCCACGGGGTGGCAGCCGTCAGGGGTCGTGCGGATGCCCCACTCGTCCACCGGCTTGCCGTTCGGGATGCCGACATCGGCCGTACCGGCCATGGACAGCCAGGCGTCCGTGAAGCGCCAGCCCAGCGAGGGGTCCTTCTTGCCGTAGTCCATGTGGCCGTAGATGGGCTTGCCGTCGATGGTCTTCACGTCGTTGGTGAAGAACTCGGCGATGTCCTCGTAGGCGCTCCAGTTCAGCGGCACACCCAGCTCATAGCCGAACTTGGCCTTGAACTTGTCCTGCAGGTCCTTGCGCGCGAACAGGTCGGCGCGGAACCAGTAGAGGTTGGCGAACTGCTGGTCGGGCAGCTGGTAGAGCTTGCCGTCGGGCGCCGTGGTGAAGCTGGTACCGATGAAGTCCTTGATGTCCAGCCCGGGGTTGGTCCACTCCTTGCCCTTGCCCGCCATGTAGTCGGTCAGGTTCATGATCTTGCCGTAGCGGTAGTGGGTACCGATCAGGTCGGAATCCGAGATCCAGCCGTCGTAGATGGACTTGCCCGACTGCATGGAGGTCTGCAGCTTCTCGACCACGTCGCCTTCCTGGATCAGGTCGTGCTTGACCTTGATGCCGGTGATCTCCTCGAAGGCCTTGGCCAGCGTCTTCGATTCGTACTCGTGCGTGGTGATGGTCTCGGAGACGACCGAGATCTCCTTCACGCCCTTGGCCTGCAGCTTCTTGGCCGCCTCGATGAACCACTTCATCTCCGCCATCTGCTGAGCCTTGCTCAACGTGGAGGGCTGGAACTCGCTGTCGACCCACTTCTTCGCCTCCGCTTCGCCAGCCCAGGCTCCGTGCCCGAACACCAGCGCCGCTGCCGCGAACGCGATCACTTGATATTTCACCTTCATTGCGATCTCCTCAGTTTCAGCCCCCCCTGAATCGAGAACCCGGCCGGGGGAGCTTATGGCCGTTTTCCCTTGCGTCCTTGCGCTGACGCGGTGCCGTCGGCAAGGCGCGAGTTGATGCGCGCCTTCAGCCCTTTCTCATGACCAGCGCCAGCAGCAGCATGGACGCGACAAACGAAATCCAGACGCTGGGCTCCTGCTCCAGCGCGAGCCAGGCCATCAGCTTCTCGCTCACGCCGACAAAGGCCAGGTTCACATAGGCCGCACACAGCAGGCCGATGAAAAGCCGGTCGCCGCGTGTCGTGCGCAGGGGCAGAAAACCCTTGCGCTCCACGGTGGGCGACCTGATCTCCCACACGGTCATCACCACGAGCATCGAGACGATGCAGACAAAGAAGCCCCCTACGGGTGCGGTCCAGGCCATCCAGTCGAACATCTTGTGGTTCCTCGGCCTAGACCCGCCCCATGGCGAAGCCCTTGGCGATGTAGTTGCGCACGAACCAGATCACGATGGCGCCGGGCACGATGGTCAGCGTGCCGGCGGCGGCCAGCACGGCCCAGTCCATGCCGGCGGCGGACACGGTGCGCGTCATGGTCGCCACGATGGGCTTGGCGTCGACGCTGGTCAGGGTACGCGCCATCAGCAGCTCCACCCAGCTGAACATGAAGCAGAAGAAGGCTGCCACGCCCACGCCGGACTTGATCAGCGGCATGAAGATGAACACGAAGAAGCGCGGGAAGGAATAGCCGTCGATGTAGGCCGTCTCGTCGATCTCGCGCGGGATGCCGCTCATGAAGCCCTCCAGGATCCAGACCGCCAGCGGCACGTTGAACACCAGGTGCGCCAGCGCCACGGCCATGTGTGTGTCCATCAGGCCCAGCGTGGTGTAGAGCTGGAAGAAGGGCAGCAGGAACACCGCAGGCGGCGTCATGCGGTTGGTCAGCAGCCAGAAGAAAACATGCTTGTCGCCCAGGAAGCGGTAGCGCGAGAAGGCGTAGGCGGCCGGCAGCGCCACGGCAATGGAGATGACCGTGTTCAGCGCCACGTAGATCATGGAGTTCACATAGCCCATGTACCAGGCCGGGTCGGTGAAGATGGTCTTGTAGTTGTCCCAGGTGAACTGCTGCGGCCAAAGCGCGAAGGTCGACAGGATCTCCTCGTTGGTGCGGAAGGACATGTTGACCATCCAGTAGATGGGCAGGATGGCGAACAACAGGTAGGCCAGCAGGAACAGCGTGCGCAGGGGCAGGCGTGGCTTAGTCATGGCGGGGCTCCTGGTCGGACAGGCCGACCCGCTGCATCCAGTTGTAGAGCACGAAGCACAGCAGCAGGATGATGAGGAAGTAGATCAGCGAGAACGCCGCGGCCGGCCCCAGGTCGAACTGCCCCACGGCCTTCTGCGTCAGGTACTGGCTCAGGAAGGTGGTGGCATTGCCCGGTCCGCCGCCGGTGAGCACAAAGGGCTCGGTGTAGATCATGAAGCTGTCCATGAAGCGCAGCAGCACGGCGATCATGAGCACGCCGCGCAGCTTGGGCAGCTGGATGTAGCGGAACACGGCCAGGCGGCTCGCGCCGTCGATGCGCGCCGCCTGGTAGTAGGCGTCGGGAATGCTGCGCAAGCCCGCATAGCACAGCAGCGCGACCAGCGGCGTCCAGTGCCAGACGTCCATGACCAGCACGGTCAGCCAGGCGTCGCGCGCGCTGCCGGTGTAGCTGTAGTCGATGCCCAGCCAGGCCAGCGCCGCGCCGAGCAGGCCGATGTCCTGGCGGCCGTAGATCTGCCAGATCGTGCCCACCACGTTCCAGGGGATCAGCAGCGAGATGGCCACCAGCACCAGCACGACCGAGGCGCGCCGCCCCTGGGCCGGCATGGACAGCGCCAGGGCGATGCCCAGCGGAATCTCGATCAGCAGCACCGAGAAGGAGTACACCATCTGCCGCCACAGGGCGGCGTGCAGCTCCTCGTCGCGCATCACGGCCTTGAACCACTCGGTACCGACAAAGACCCGGCGCTCGGGGCTGATGATGTCCTGCACCGAGTAGTTCACCACCGTCATCAGCGGCAGGATGGCCGAGAAGGCCACGCAGATCACCACCGGCAGGATCAGCCACCAGGCTTTCTGATTGACGGATTTCATGCGACCGGCTCCATGCGATGCGAGACCAGCAACTGGCCGTCCCGATAGAAACAGCTGCGCGCGCCCACCAGCCGCAGACCGACCTCGGCCCCGGTGGGGGGCAGCACCTCGTCCAGCCCCAGGCGTGCACGCACCAGGGCGTCGCCGATGCGCGCCGTCAACAGACCGTAGGTGCCCACGTCCTGGCAACTCAGCACCTGGACCGCCAGCACGCCGGGTGCGCCTTGCGGGGCCAGCGTCACGTACTCCGGCCGCACCCCCAGCGTGAACTCACCCGCGGCAGCGAGCAAAGAGGCATCCACGCCCTCGGGCGCCGCCACCGGTCGGCCCGCCACCTCCAGCCGGCCATCGCGCCAGGCCGCGGGCAGGAAGTTCATGCCCGGCGAGCCGATGAAGTGCCCGACGAAGGTGTGCTCGGGCCGCTCGAACAGCGCATCGGCCGTGCCGACCTGCACCACCCGCCCCTCGGTCATCACCACCACCTGGTCGGCAAAGGTCAGGGCCTCCACCTGGTCGTGGGTGACATAGATCAGCGTGAGCTTGAGTTCGTGGTGGATCTGCTTGAGCTTGCGGCGCAGCTTCCACTTCAGGTGCGGGTCGATCACGGTCAGCGGCTCGTCGAAAAGCACGGCCGACACATCCTCGCGCACCAGCCCCCGGCCCAGCGAGATCTTCTGCTTGGCATCGGCCGACAGGCCCGCCGCGCGCTGGTCCAGCTGGCCGTTGAGCTCCAGCATCTCCGCGATGACCCCCACACGCTGGCGGATACGCTCGGGCGCCACCTTGCGGTTGCGCAGCGGGAAGGCCAGGTTCTCGCCCACCGTCATGGTGTCGTAGATCACCGGGAACTGGAAGACCTGGGCGATGTTGCGCTCCTGCGGCGTGCGCTGCGTCACGTCCCGCCCGTCGAACACCACCTGGCCGTGCGAGGGCTGGACCAGCCCCGAGATGATGTTGAGCATGGTGGTCTTGCCGCAGCCCGAAGGGCCGAGCAGCGCGTAGGCGCCGCCGTCCTCGAAGGCCATGCGCAGGGGCCGCAGGGCGTAGTCGGCATCCTCCTTGGGATCCGCCCTGTAGGAGTGGGCCAGGTCGAGTTCGATGCGTGCCATCTCAGCCCCCCCTGCCCGCGCGACGCGGCGCCAGCAGCAGCGCGCCTGCTGCGTCAAAGACATAAACACGACCTGGATCCAGGCTCAGGTCCAGGCGCGCACCGAGCTCGAAACGGTGCACCCCGGTGAGCTGCGCCACGAGTTCGCCCACGGGCGTGGCCACGTGCACAAAGGTGTCGGAGCCCGAGATCTCGGCCAGCTCCACGCTGCCCGGCAGCAGCAGATGCCCCGGCCGGTGCGCCAGATGCAGATCGCTGGACCGCACGCCCAGGGTCAGCCGGCCCTGCGCACCTGGGGGCAGGGCCAGCGCCAAAGGCGCAAGGGCTGCCTGGCCGGCCGAGGGCTGCAGCACCAGGCCCTGCGCGCCGGCCTCGGCCTCGATCAGGTTCATGGGCGGATCGCTGAAGGCGCGCGCCACGCGCAGATTGCGTGGCGCATGGAAGACCTCGGCCGTCGGCCCGTACTGCAGCAGCTCACCCGCATCCAGCACGGCCGTGTAGCCGCCCAGCAGCAGCGCCTCGCCCGGCTCGGTCGTGGCGTAGACCACGGTGGCGTCGGACACCGCGAACAACTGGGTGAGTTCCTCGCGCAGCTCTTCGCGCAGCTTGTAGTCCAGATTGACCAGGGGCTCGTCCAGCAGCATCAGCGGCGCGGCCTTGGCCAAGGCGCGCGCCAGCGCCACGCGCTGCTGCTGCCCGCCCGAGAGCTCGGCCGGCAGGCGCTGCAAATAGGGTGCGATGCGCAGCTTGGCGGCCAGCTCGTGCACCCGGGCCTCGATGCCCGCCTCGCGCCGCAGCTTGAGCGGCGAGGCGATGTTGTCGTAGACCGTCATCGACGGGTAGTTGATGAACTGCTGGTAGACCATGGCCACATTGCGTTCGCGCACGGGCATGCCGGTGACGTCCTGGCCGTCGACGCGCACGACGCCCTGGCTCGGCCGGTCCAGTCCGGCCATCAGGCGCATCAGGCTGGTCTTGCCCGCCTGGGTCGCACCCAGCAGCACGGTCACCGCGCCGGGCTGCAGGTCCAGGTCCAGGGGGTAGAGGTGGGTGCTGGCCCCGATGGTCTGGGCCACCCCTTCCAGGCTCAGGCGCATGGCGGCTCCCACGCGGTGGCACATGAATCAGAACGCAAAAAAGTCAGAAATGAACGGAACATGGGATTTTTTATGTTCTTCAGCTTTCGAATTTAATATTTTCATTTTCGTTTTCTTTCGGTATTTTCCCTAGGCTGGGCTCGCAGCGCTTTGTTTATGGTCTACTCGCCCCAACAAAAAACCGACGATTGATGACCCCCAACCCACGCCAGGCGCGCCTGCTCGAAGAAGTGCGCGCCCAGGGCTCGGCCTCCATCGAGGCGCTGGCCGAACAGTTCCAAGTCACCCTGCAGACGGTGCGCCGCGACGTCCAGCGCCTGGCCGAGGCCGGTCTGCTGGCGCGCTTCCATGGCGGCGTGCGCCTGCCCAGCTCGACCACGGAAAACATCGCCTACCGCCAGCGCCAGGCCCTGCAAGCCGAAGGCAAGGCGCGCATCGCGCGCGCCATCGCCCAGCGCGTGCCCAACGGCTGCTCGCTGATCATGAACATCGGCACCACCATCGAGGCCGTGGCGCGCGAGCTCGTGCGCCATCGCGGCCTGCGCGTGATCACCAACAACCTGCACGTGGCGTCCATCCTGATCGACAACCCGGACTGCGAGGTCATCATTGCCGGCGGCGTGGTGCGCGCGCTCGACCGCGGTATCGTGGGCGAGGCCACGGTGGACTTCATCAGCCAGTTCAAGGTGGACATCGGCCTGATCGGCATCAGCGGCATCGAGGCCGACGGCACGCTGCGCGACTACGATTACCGCGAGGTGAAGGTCGCGCGCACCATCATCGACCACTCGCGCGAGGTCTGGCTGGCAGCCGACCACAGCAAGTTCCACCGCCCGGCCATGGTGCAGCTGGCCCCGCTGGGCGATATCGACCGCATCTTCACCGACGCCGAGCCTCCCGAGCTGTTCGCCCCGCTCATGGCCCAGGCCGGCGTGGAGTGCGTGATCGCCGACTGAACCCACCGTCCCAAGAGGAGACCTACCGATGGATTACCTGCTGGCCCTGGACCAGGGCACTTCCAGTTCGCGCAGCATCCTCTTTGCCCGCGACGGCAGCATCGTGGCCATGGAGCAGCGCGAGTTCCGCCAGATCTACCCGCAGCCCGGCTGGGTGGAACACGATCCGATGGAGATCTGGCAAACCCAGCTCGAGACGGCGCGCGCCGTGCTGCGCAAGGCCGGTCTGCAGGCGCGGCAGATCCGGGCCATAGGCATCACCAACCAGCGCGAGACCACCGTGGTCTGGAACCGCAAGACCGGCCGCCCCATCCACAACGCCATCGTCTGGCAGGACCGCCGCGCCGAGCCGAGCTGCGCCGAATTGCGCGCACGCGGCCTGGAAGAGACCATCATGGCCAAGACCGGCCTGCGCGTGGACGCTTATTTCTCCGGCACCAAGCTGCAATGGATCCTGGACCACGTGCCCGGCGCCCGCGCCCAGGCGGCGCGCGGCGAACTGGCCTTCGGCACCATGGACGCCTGGCTGATCTGGCAGCTCACCGAAGGCCACTTGCATGTGACGGACGTCAGCAATGCCTCACGCACCATGCTCTTCAACGTACACGAGAACCGCTGGGACGCCGAGCTGCTCGCGGCACTGGACATCCCGGCCGCGCTCATGCCCGAGGTGCGCCCGTCCAGCGCCGATTTCAGCCGCACGGTCGAGTCGCTGCTCGGCGCCAGCATCCCCATCGGTGGCGTGGCTGGCGACCAGCAGAGCGCCCTCTTCGGCCAGGCCTGCTTTGCTGCCGGCCAGGCCAAGAACACCTATGGCACGGGCTGCTTCATGCTCATGCACACGGGCACGCGCTTCCACACCAGCCACAACGGGCTGATCACCACCAGTGCGGCGCAACCGCGCGCCACGCCCGAGTTCGCCCTCGAAGGCAGCGTCTTCATCGGCGGCGCCGTGGTGCAGTGGCTGCGCGACGGCCTGCACGCCATCCACAGCAGCAGCGAAGTGCAGAGCCTCGCGCAGAGCGTGCCCGACGCCGGTGGCGTCATGTTCGTGCCGGCCTTCACCGGCCTGGGCGCGCCCTACTGGCAGCCCGATGCGCGCGGCGCCATCGTCGGTCTCACGCGCGGCACCACCATCGCCCACATCGCGCGCGCCGCCCTCGAAAGCATCGCCTTCCAGAGCGCCGCCTTGCTCCAGGCCATGAGCCGCGACGCGGTGGAAAACGGCGGTGTGCCCGTCAGCGAACTGCGTGTGGACGGCGGCGCCTGCGTCAACGACTTCCTCATGCAGTTCCAGGCCGACCTGCTGGGCATCCCCGTGCTGCGGCCCGCCGTGGTCGAGACCACCGCCCTGGGCGCCGCCTACCTCGCGGGCCTGAGCTGCGGCCTCTATGACAACCTCGAAGAGCTCTCGCACCAGTGGCGCGTGGACCGGACCTTCGTCCCCACGCTGCCGCGCGCGCGTGCCGAAGAGCTGATGGCACGCTGGGAACACGCGGTGCGCCAGACCATCGCCGCCTGAGCCACCGGCCCGGCAGCGGGCCGGACGCAAGCTGCGACAATCGGCACCGAACCCCTCCCAACCTCCCGGAGACAGCGGCCTGCGGGCCCCGCGCACAAGAACATGAGCGTACGCATTGCATTCATCGGCGGCGGCAATATGGCCAGCGCCATCATCGGCGGCCTGATCAAGCAGGG
>JAIERT010000253.1 GCA_019746735.1 Burkholderiaceae bacterium
CCAGCTGCAGGTCGGCCAGGGCGCGCTCGAACAAGTCGTTGATTATAACGAAGTCGAAATTCGGCGCCTGGGCCATTTCCTCGGCCGCGTTCTTGAGGCGCAGGGCGATCACGTCCTCCGGGTCCTCGCCGCGCTTGACCAGTCGTGCCCGCAGCTCCTCCCAGCTCGGCGGCAGGATGAAGATGGTCGCCGCGGCCGGGAACAGCTTCTTGATCTGCATCGCGCCCTGGTAGTCGATCTCCAGCACGATGTCGGCACCGGCCAGGATCTGGTCGGCAATGGCCTGGCGCGAGGTGCCGTAGCGGTGGTTGTGCACATGGGCCCATTCCACGAAGGCATCGGCCTGCACCATGGCGTCGAAGGCCGCCGGGGAGACGAAGTAGTACTCGCGGCCGTTCTGCTCCTGACCCCGCGGCGCGCGCGTGGTGTGCGACACCGAGAGCTGCAGCCGCGCATCCTGGGCCAGCAGGGCCTTGACCAGGCTGGACTTGCCGGCCCCGCTGGGAGCGGCGATGACGAAGAGGTTGCCAGGGTAATCCATGATGAGGTCCTACTCCAGGTTCTGCACCTGCTCACGCATCTGCTCGACCAGCACCTTCATGTCCACCGAGATGCGGGTCATTTCCAGGGTGGACGACTTGGAGCCCAAGGTGTTGGCCTCACGGTGCAGTTCCTGGATCAGGAAGTCCAGCCGCTTGCCGACCTCACCGCCCTTTTTCAGCAGGCGCTCGATCTCGTCCAGGTGCGAAGCCAGGCGCGTGAGCTCTTCGGCCACATCGATGCGGATGGCATAGGCCGTCGCTTCGGTGAGCGCCCGTTCCTGCGCGGCCTGGGGGGGCGTGGCGCCGTCGGTCAGCGCCATGGCCTCCTGCCAGCGCTCTAGAAAACGTTGCCGCTGCTGTTCCACGAGTTGCGGCACCAGGGGGCCAGCCTGGGTGGCCAGCTGACGCAGCTGGGTGATATGCCCCAGCAGCATGCCGGCGAGGCGTTCGCCCTCACGCCGACGGGCCTCGACCAGGGCGTCCAGCGCCTGGGAAGCGAGCTCCTGCAGGGTCGGCCCCCAGTCCTGGGGGCTGCTGCGTTCGCCGGCCGCCAGCTTGAGGATGTCGGCCACGCTCAGCGCACGTGCATCCGGCAGCCAGGCCTGCACGCTGTCCTGCAGGGCACCCAGGCGCTGCATGAGCCGCGGGCTGGGCTCGGCCACGGCGGCGTCGGCTGTGCTTTCGAGGAAGGCGCGCACCTCGACCTTGCCGCGCTTGAGCCGGCCCTGCACCAGCTCGCGCAGCACGGGTTCGTGCGCGCGCAACTCCTCGGACAGGCGCAGCGTGAGGTCGAGGAAGCGGCCGTTGACCGAGCGGATCTCCAGGCCCAGGCGTGCGTTATGGCCGGATTCGGCCTGTGCTGCCGCGCCGCGCTGGACGCTGGCGTAGCCGGTCATGCTGTAAACTGGCATCGCGTATTCTTGATCTGTCGAACGACCCCGAGAATAACCGGATTGGGCCCGGTGGCCGGGGCCCACAACCAGAATTATGTCCAAGGTCAAACCAGCACCGCTGTCTCCCGAAACCCAGATCGGTGGCTACCGCATCGTGCGCAAGGTGGCGGCCGGTGGTTTTGGCGTCGTCTACCTCGCCATCGACCCTGAAGGCCAGCAGGTGGCCATCAAGGAGTACCTGCCCGCGTCTCTCGTGACGCGCGCGCCCGGTGAGCTGCTGCCCCAGGTCACGACCGAGAAGCTGTCCCTCTACCGCCTGGGCCTCAAGAGCTTCTTCGAGGAAGGCCGCTCGCTGGCCCAGATTTCCCACCCCTCCGTGGTCAGCGTGCTCAACTTCTTCCGCGAGAACGAGACCGTCTACATGGTGATGAACTACCTGGAGGGCGCGTCCCTGCAGGACTTCATCATCACCGCGCGCGACCAGAAGCAGCAGAAGGTGTTCCGCGAGTCCACCATCCGCTCCCTGTTCGACGAAATCCTGCGCGGGCTGCGCATCGTTCACCAGCACAAGATGCTGCACCTGGACATCAAGCCGGCCAACATCTTCATCACCGACGACAACCGTTCCGTGCTGATCGACTTCGGCGCCGCGCGCGAAGTGCTGAGCAAGGAAGGCAACTTTATCCGTCCCATGTACACGCCCGGCTTCGCCGCGCCCGAGATGTACCGGCGCGACGCCGCCATGGGGCCCTGGACCGACATCTACGCCATCGGCGCCTGCATCTACGCCTGCATGCAGGGCTATCCGCCCAACGAGGCGCCGCAGCGCCTGGAAAAGGACCGCCTGACCACGGCGCTGGCGCGGCTGCGCGGGGTCTATTCCGACAACCTGATCGAAGTCGTGGAATGGACCATGGCGCTCGATCCGCTGTCGCGTCCGCAATCCGTGTTCGCGCTGCAGAAGGAGCTCAGCCGCGAGGGTGAGCGCCGCTACACCAAGCTCAGCATGGCCGAGAAGGTTCGCCTGCAGTTCGACACCATGGTGGCGGACACCAAGAAAAACGTCAAAAGTGTGACCGGCGTCGCCGCGGCCAAACCCCGATGAAATTCTCCGTTTTCCAGGTCAGCCGCAGGGGCGGTCGTGCCACCAATGAAGACCGCATGGGCTATTGCTACACGCGGGACGCGGCGCTGTTCCTGCTGGCCGACGGCATGGGCGGACACCCCGAGGGCGAAGTGGCTGCGCAGCTGGCGCTGCAGGTCGTGTCGGCCGCCTTCCAGCAGGAGGCCAAGACGGGCATCAAGGACCCGCGGGCCTTCCTGGCCTCGTCCGTGCTGCTGGCCCACCGCCAGATCCTCTCCTACGCGGCGCACAACAACATGCTGGACACACCGCGTACCACCTTCGTTGCGGCGCTGGTCCAGGGCGATCGGGTCAGCTGGGTGCATTGCGGCGATTCGCGGCTGTACATGGTGCGTGACGGCGAGATGCTGGCGCGCACGCGCGATCATTCCTATATGGAACAGCGCCAGGACGAGGTGCCCCCGGGCGCCAAGACCGGGGACAAGACCAACCGCAACGTGCTCTTCACCTGCCTGGGTTCGCCGGCCAATCCGGTGTTCGACGTCATGGGCCCGATCAATCTGCAGCAGGGGGACCGCATCCTGCTGTGCTCCGACGGCCTGTGGAGCGCGCTGTCGGACGTGGAAATCACCTACGACCTCGGCCTTAAGCAGGTCTCGCGCGCCGTGCCGGATCTGGTCGAGAAGGCGCTGGAGAAGGCCGGCAGCGCCAGCGACAACGTGACCGTGATCGCCATGGAGTGGGAGACCCCCGACAGCTTCGAGGAAACCAAGGGCAGCGTTTCCACCGACAGCATCAACGACGGCGTCTTCGCCTCCACTGTGCAGGCGGGTGTGGTCGATTCTTCCCTGGTGGAGGAACTGGACGACGAGGCGATCGAGCGTTCCATTGCCGAGATCAACGAGGCCATCCGCCGCACGGCCGCACGCCGCAACGGCTGATCCGGACCGGTCCGGCCGGTCCCTTACCCGCAGGAATGCCATGAGTTCATATGTCCGTCAGGCCGGCCGCGCCGCCGATCAGCTGCGCCCCGTGCGCATCACCCGCCGCTACACCATGCATGTCGAGGGCTCGGTGCTGATCGAGTTCGGCCACACCAAGGTGCTGTGCACGGCATCGGTCGAAGAGCGCGTGCCCCCGCACAAAAAGGGCAGCGGTGAAGGCTGGGTCACGGCTGAGTACGGCATGCTGCCGCGTGCCACCCACGCACGGAGCGACCGTGAGGCCGCGCGCGGCAAGCAGAGCGGCCGCACGCAGGAGATCCAGCGCCTGATCGGTCGCTCACTGCGTGCCGTGTTCGATCTCAGCAAGTTGGGCGAGCGCACCATCACGCTGGACTGCGACGTGCTGCAGGCCGACGGCGGCACGCGTACCGCGGCCATCACCGGCGCCTTCGTCGCGGCGCAGGATGCGGTCAACTCGCTGCTAGCCGCTGGCAAGATCAGCGCCTCGCCCATCACCGGCCAGGTTGCAGCCATCTCGGTGGGCATCGTCCAGGGCACGCCGCTGCTGGACCTGGAGTACACCGAGGACTCGGCCTGCGACACCGACATGAACGTGGTGATGACCGGTGCCGGGCATTTCATCGAGGTGCAGGGCACGGCCGAGGGCGCAGCCTTCAGCCGCCGGGAGATGGATGCCCTGCTGGCCCTGGCCGAGCAGGGTGTGAACGAGCTCGTGCGCCTGCAAACCGAGGCGCTCCAGGCATGAAGAAGATCGTTCTCGCCTCCAACAACGCGGGCAAGCTGCGCGAGCTGCAGGACATGCTGGCGCCGCTGGTGCTGGAGCTCGTGCGTCAGGGTGAATTGAACATCCCCGAGGCCGAGGAGCCGCATCGCACATTCCTCGAAAACGCACTGGCGAAGGCGCGTCATGCCGCCAGGCTCAGCGGATTGCCGGCCATCGCCGACGATGCGGGCCTGTGCGTGGACGCCTTCGGCGGCCTGCCCGGCGTGGACACGGCGTTTTATGCCACGCAGCACGGCTACCCCAAGGGCGACGACCACAACGTCACCGCCCTGCTCGATCAGATGAAGGACGTCGCCAACCGACGCGCGGCCATGGTCAGCACCCTGGTCGCCCTGCGCTCCGCCGATGACCCCGAGCCCCTGGTCGCCGTGGGTCGCGTACGCGGCGAGATTGCCCGTGAGCGCCGGGGCAGCAACGGGTTCGGATTTGATCCGGTGATGTTCATTCCGGAATTCGGCAAGACTTTTGCCGAGTTGCCGATCGAGGTGAAAAATGCCAACAGCCACCGCGGCCGTGCGGCACGGCAGATGGTGGAGCTGATCCGCGAGCGTTGGTTGTGATGCGCGATATCCAGCACTATCTGCGCCCCGGTACGCTGCAGCTCACGAGCCTGCCGCCCTTGTCGCTCTATGTGCACCTGCCCTGGTGTCTCAAGAAGTGCCCCTATTGCGACTTCAACTCGCACGAGATGCGCGCCGGTGAGCTGCCCGAGCAGCGTTACCTGGACGCCCTGGTCGCCGATCTGGAGGCCGCGCTGCCCCTGATCTGGGGGCGCAGCGTGCACAGCATCTTCATCGGCGGCGGCACCCCCAGCCTGTTCAGCCCGGCGTCCATCGACCGTTTGCTGGCCGATCTCCGCGCCCGCCTCAAGCTGCCGGCCGACTGCGAGATCACCCTCGAAGCCAACCCCGGCACCTTCGAGAAGGAGCGCTTCCGCGCCTTCCGCGATGCGGGGGTCACGCGCCTGTCGGTGGGGGTGCAGAGCTTCGATGACGCGCACCTCAAACGCATCGGGCGTGTGCACGACCGCGCCCAGGCCATGGCGGCGCTCGAAGAGGCGGCGCGCAGCTTCGAGACCTGGAACCTGGATCTCATGTACGCCCTGCCGGGCCAGACACTGGCCGGCCTGCGGAAGGAGATCGATCAGGCCCTGGCTTTCAGCCCGCCGCATCTCTCGATCTATCACCTCACCATCGAACCCAACACCTACTTCGCCAAGCACCCGCCCGAAGTGCCCGAGGACGACACGGCCTACGCCATGCTGGACCTGATCACCGAGCGCACGGCCCTGTCCGGCCTGGACCGCTACGAGGTCTCGGCCTACGCGCGGCCCGGCCACCACTGCCGCCACAACCTCAACTACTGGCAGTTCGGCGACTACCTGGGCATAGGGGCGGGGGCGCATGGCAAGCTCAGCTTTGCGCACCGTGTCGTGCGCCAGGTGCGCACGCGCGATCCACGCCTGTACATGGAGCGCGCGCTCGCGGGTGATGCCATCGCGCAGGAAAAGGAGGTCGCCCGCGCCGACCTGCCCTTCGAATTCATGCTCAATGCCCTGCGCCTGCGCCAGGGCTTCGCGCTCAGCGAGTTCAGCGAACGCACGGGCCTGGCCATCACGGCCATTGCCCGCGCGCTGGAGGAGGCCGAGCGCAAGGGCTGGATCACCCGCGACCTGCAGCGGGTGCAGCCCACGGCGCGGGGCTTCGATTTCCTCAGCGATCTGCAGGCCCTGTTCCTGCCCGAGCCCTCCGCCGCCTGATTGGCGGGCGGGCCGCTGCCCGCTATAGTCGGATCAGGCTCAGTGCAGAAGAGGAGCGGCATGTTCTCGATCTACGGCGAAAGCGGGCGCATCTTCCGCGGCGCGATGGAAGACCTCTGGCGCGTCGACGCCCTGCGCTCCGTGATGCGCGCACGTCGCCTGCAAGCGCACGAACAGACCGGCCAGACCCGGGGCAGCGACGGCCAGGCCGTGGCAGCCGTGCAGGCGCGCAGCTACGCGGCGGGCACCGCCCTCCAGGCCTACGCCCAGGCCAGCGGCCAGGGCAACGAGCGCCATCCCCTGACCCGCGTGGCCGACGTCATGAGCCGGCAGGTGCAGACCGTGGGCCCGGACATGACGGTGCTTGAGGCCTGGCAGCTGCTCGGCGCGCAGGGCATCGGCCAGGCGCCCGTGCTGGCCCCGACGGGGGAGCTGGTGGGCCTGCTCACGCGCGCCGAACTGCTGAACCTGGACCGCCTCCCCCAGCCCGATGCGCCCCCTCTGGTCTGGCGTGCCCTGCTCATGGAGCCGGTCTCGGCCGTGATGCTCAGCCCTGTACCCGCCGTGAGCGAAGACACCGACCTGCGCCGTGTGGCCCGTGTGCTGCTCGACACCCGCCTGCCCGGCCTGCCTGTGGTGGCGGAGGACGGCAGGCTCACGGGCTTCATCTCGCGCAGTGACATCCTGCAGGCGGTGGTGCACGACCCGCCGCTGGATCTCTGGAGCTGAGTGCCGGCGATCGGCTACCATGCTTTCCATCACCACCAAGCCCAGAGCAAGCGATCAGCAACGATGCTGGACCAGCTGAAGATCTATCTGCAGCGCGACGGCCGGTTCCTCTTGCCGGCCCTGCTGCTCTTTGCGGGCGCCATGGCCTTGCCGCCGTTCTCCCTGTTCGAGGACCGCGCCGCCAGCATGCTGCAACTGCATCTGCTGCTGGAGCTCTTCGCCGTCATCGTCGCCATCCTCATCGTCGTGGTGGCCTGGCACGACCTGCGCCGCCAGGGACGTTCAGAGTCCGGCATTCTGCTGGCCGGTTTCACCGTGGTGGCCTTTGTCGATCTGGTGCATGCGCTCACCTACGACGGCATGCCCAAGCTCGTCACGGAAAGCTCCACCCCGCGCGCCATCTTCTTCTGGCTGGCCGGGCGTGCCCTGGTCCTGTGCACGCTGCTGCTGGTCCTGTTGCGCCCGCGCGTGCAGTGGTCACGCCACACCTGGCTGGGCATTGCGGCCTTGCTGTGCGCCGGCCTGTTCTGGCTGGGCACCTGGGGTCTGTACCTGGTGCCAACCACCTTCGTGGCCGGGGAAGGCGTCACCACCTTCAAGCGTAACGTCGAGTACATGCTGTTCCTGGGCTATGTGCTGCTGGGCCTGGCTTTTGTCCACCGTGCCGATGGGCAGCAGGGTGCGCGCCACCACGCCTTCGCCTCGTCCTGCTTCGTCATGGCGATGGGCGAAATCGTGTTCTCGAATTACAAGGCGCCATCGGATTTCCTGAACATCTTCGGCCATGTGTTCAAGATCGTGTCCTATGCCTTCCTCTACCGCAACATCTTCGTGGCGGCCGTGCGCCAGCCTTACGAGGCCCTGAGCCAGAGCGAGGGCCGTCTGCGCACGCTGACCGGGCTCTCGGTCGACGGTTACTGGGAGCAGGACGTCCAGTTCCGCTTCACCGAGATCTCCAACGGCATGCTGGGGCTGGACCAGCGCATGATGCTGGGCAAGGCCCGCTGGGAGCTGCCCGTGCATGGTGTGAGCCCCGAGCAATGGCAGGCGCACCGCAGCCAGCTGGAGCGCCACGAGACCTTCCGTGACTTCGTCTACCAGATCGAGTCGGCCCCCGGCGTCTTCCGTACCCTGGCCGCCAGCGGCAGCCCGGTGTTCGGTCCGGGTGGCGAGTTCCTCGGCTACCAGGGTGTGGGCCGCGATATCACCGACCAGCTCGCGGCCGAGAAGCGCATCGAGTTCCTGGCCTACCACGACACCCTGACCGGCCTGCCCAACCACCGCCTGCTGCAGGAGCGCTTTCTCCATGCGATCGGTCCCGGGACGGAGCCGGAGGCGCGTGCCGTGCTGCTGGAGCTGGACCTGGACAACTTCAAGGCCATCAACGACAGCCTCGGGCACGAGGCCGGCGACGCCTTGCTGCGCGAGGTGGCGCGCCGTCTCAACGCCTGCGTGCGTGAGACCGATGTGGTGAGCCGCCAGGGCGGCGACGAGTTCTACGTCTTCATGCCCCAGCTGCGGCATGCCGATGACATGGCCCTGCAGGTCTCCACCCTCATGGAGGTGCTGCAGGAACCGGTGATGCTGCAGGGCCAGGAGATCGCGATCTCGGCCTCGGCCGGGCTGGCCATCTACCCCGATGACGGTCGCGATCTGGAGACCCTGCGCAAGAAGGCCGAGGTCGCGATGTACCAGGCCAAGCAGGCCGGCCGCAACACCTACCGTTTCTTCGACGCCGCGATGAACAGCGAGGCGTCCGAATACCTGAGCCTGCGCAACGGCCTGCACCGGGCCCAGGAACGCGGCGAGCTGGCCCTGCACTACCAGCCGCAGATCGATCTCGATCGCGGTACCGTCGTCGGCGTCGAGGCGCTGCTGCGCTGGCGGCATCCCGAGCGCGGCTTCATTCCGCCGGCCCGTTTCATCCCGGTGGCCGAAGACAGCGGTCTGATCGTTCCCATTGGCGTCTGGGTGCTGCGCGAGGCCTGCCGCCAGGCCATGGAGTGGCAGCGCCTGGGCCTGCCGGCCATGACCATGGCCGTCAATCTCTCGGCCGTGCAGTTCAAGCGTGGCGACGTGGAGCAGTCG
Source organism: Burkholderiaceae bacterium (assembly GCA_019746735.1). Taxonomy (GTDB): domain Bacteria; phylum Pseudomonadota; class Gammaproteobacteria; order Burkholderiales; family Burkholderiaceae_C; genus Hylemonella. The sequence continues at coordinate 8,845 of JAIERT010000253.1, forward strand.
GTGCTGCGCGCGCTGGAGGAATCCGGGCTCGATCCGCGCCTGCTGGAGCTGGAGCTGACCGAATCCATCCTGATCCAGAACGCCGAGGGGGTGCTTGCCAGCCTCAGACGCCTCAAGCAGATCGGCGTCAAACTCTCCATCGATGACTTCGGCACCGGCTACTCCAGCCTGTCCTACCTCAAGCGCTTCGACATCGACAAGCTCAAGATCGATCAGAGTTTCGTGCGTGAGCTCTGCAGCAACAGCGACGACGCGGCCATCGTGCGCGCGGTGATCCAGATGGCACACAGCCTGAGCCTCACGACCATTGCAGAAGGGGTGGAAACAGCCGAGATGGCGCAGGCGCTGCTGGCCTACGGCTGCGACGAGGCCCAGGGCTACCACTACGGCCGGCCCATGCCGGCGGAAGAACTCTCGGCCTTCCTGCGGGGTGTGCGCTCACAAGGCATGGCCCAGGTCTGAGTGCGGGGTCGGTCCCCGCTGCCCCGGCTCTTGAAGCCGGCCGGTTCCGGCCCCATCTCGGGCGCCGGAAGGAGACCTGATATGCATACCCAGAATCTGGCCGAGGTGGCCCGCGCCATGGTGGTCGAGGATGTCGAAAGCCTGGATCCCGAAGACCGGTTCAAGCTCAGCCTGCAGGAAAAGTTTGCCGTCCACGAGGCCGTGCATGCCGGCGGCATCGCCGGTGCCCCTGCCGAGTTCTACATGGCCGTGGCCAAATCACGCCGCCGGCTTGTCGTCACCGCGGAAAACAATGGCGAACGCATCCTGGTCGATGTGGAAGCGCTCTATGAAAGCGCCAAGGCGCTCGGCGAACTCGATGCGGCCCTGCGACAGGCCTTCGCTCGCCAGCGTGCCGGGCATGAATGCCGCGGGCCTTTCGTCTGCAACTTCGCCTATGCGCACTGGGCCGAGGGGCCGATGGACTGAGCGAGTACTTGCTGGCGGAGGCGGTGAGATTCGAACTCACGAACGGTTGCCCGTTGCCGGTTTTCAAGACCGGTGCAATCGACCA
>JAIERT010000041.1 GCA_019746735.1 Burkholderiaceae bacterium
CTCACAAACACACAAGGGACGACCTGATGGCGAAGATTTTCTGCGTGGCCAACCAGAAGGGTGGCGTGGGCAAGACGACCACCACCGTGAACCTCGCGGCGGGTTTGGCCAAGGTGGGGCAGCGGGTGCTGATGGTGGACCTCGATCCCCAGGGCAACGCGACCATGGGCTCGGGCGTGGACAAGCGCCAACTGCAGTACACGCTCTACGACGTGCTGCTGGAATCGGCCACCATCTCGGAAGCCCGCGTGAAGAGCGAGAAGCTCATCGAAGGCGGTTGCAGCTACGACATCCTCGGTGCCAACCGCGAACTCGCGGGCGCCGAGGTGGAGCTGGTGGATGTGGAGCGGCGTGAGAAGCGCCTCAAGGAAGCGCTGGCCAAGGTCAAGGACGAGTACGACTTCGTGCTCATCGACTGCCCGCCCAGCCTGTCCATGCTCACGCTCAACGGCCTGTGCAGCGCGCATGGCGTCATCGTGCCCATGCAGTGCGAGTACTTCGCGCTCGAAGGTCTGACCGATCTGGTCAACACCATCAAGCAGGTGCACGCCAATCTCAACCCCGATCTCGAAATCATCGGCCTGCTGCGCGTCATGTTCGACCCGCGCGTCACGCTGCAGGCGCAGGTGAGCGACCAGCTCAAGGCCCACTTCGGCGACAAGGTCTTCGACGCCGTCATCCCGCGCAATGTGCGCTTGGCCGAAGCGCCGAGCTACGGCCTGCCTGGCGTGGTGTTCGACCCGGCCTCCAAGGGCGCGCAGGCCTTCATCGCCTTTGCCGAAGAGATGGTGGCACGCATCCAGAAGATGAAGTGAGTCAACCGGTTGCTTCGAAAAAGATAGCATGCAAGCGAGCAATGTCCTGATCCTCCCGGGTTGGCACGACTCCGGCGTCGGCCACTGGCAGAGCCGCTGGGAGGCCACGCACGGCTATGTGCGCGTGCAGCAGCACGACTGGGAACGCCCCCTGCGTGGCGACTGGCAGATCCAGCTCGAAGAGGCCGTGCTGGGCTGCACCGAACCCGCGGTGCTGGTGGCCCACAGCCTGGGGGTGATCCTGGTCGCGGCCTGGGCGGCGCACACGCGCAACGCGCACCGCGTCAAGGCCGCGCTGCTCGTTGCCCCTGGTGACGTGGCGCGCGACGAGGTGCGCTCCATCCTGCCGAGCTGGTGGCCCATCGAACGCCAGCGCCTGCCGTTTCCGAGCATCCTCGTCGCCAGCCGCAACGATCCGCGCTGCAGCTTCGAGATGGCCTCGGGGCTCGCGGCCGACTGGGGCGCCGAACTCGTGGACGCCGGCCCGGCCGGCCACCTCAACGCCGATTCCAAACTGGGCGACTGGCCTGCGGGCCTTGCGCTGCTGCAACGCCTCATGGCGCTGTGAACAACCATTGAATTGAGAAAGTAAGAACCATGGTCACCAAAAAACCCAAGGGCCTCGGCCGCGGACTCGAAGCCCTGCTGGGCCCCAAGGTCGACGACACCCGCGCCGAAGTGGCGGCCATGAGCGAGGCCCGCGAAGGTCAGAGCACCGGCAGCCTCAAGCTCGACGAGATGGTCGCCGGCATGTACCAGCCGCGCACGCGCATGGACGAAGGCGCCTTGTATGAACTTGCCGAGTCCATCAAGGCCCAGGGCATCATGCAGCCGATTCTGGTTCGTAAATTGACCGACGGCCCCAACGCCGGCAAGCACGAAATCATTGCCGGTGAGCGCCGTTTCCGCGCCGCCAGGCTGGCTGGCCTGGACAGCGTGCCCGTGCTCGTGCGCGACGTGCCCAACGAGGCCGCCGCCGCCATGGCGCTGATCGAGAACATCCAGCGCGAAGACCTCAACCCGCTCGAAGAAGCCCAGGGTCTGCAGCGTCTGATCCGCGAGTTCGGTCTCACGCATGAACAGGCCGCGCAGGCCGTGGGCCGCTCGCGCAGCGCCGCTTCCAACCTGCTGCGCCTGCTGAACCTGGCCGAACCCGTGCAGGGCATGCTCATGGCGGGTGACATCGACATGGGCCATGCGCGCGCGCTGCTCGCCCTGGACCGCGCCACGCAGATCACCGCCGCCAACCAGATCACGGCCAAGAAAATGTCGGTGCGCGAAGCCGAGAGCCTGGTCAAGAAACTCGGCGCCGAGTTCAACCTCGCGCCGCAGAAGCCGGGCAAGGAAAAATCACGCGACATCAAGCGCGTGGAAGAAGAGCTGTCGGATCTGCTGACGGCCGAGGTTGAAGTGCGCGTGAAGAAGCGCGTCAAGCGCCACGGCCGGGTCGAGGAGATGGGCGAGCTCAGCATCCAGTTCGGCTCGCTCGACGAACTCAACGGCCTGATCGACAAGCTGCGCCGCACCGGCGGCAACTGAGGCCGTACCCGGGCGCCATGAGTTACCTCCAGCGCCTGCCCTGGCCCCTGCCGGCCCTGCTGAGCTGGGGCCTCTGCTGGCTGGCGCTCTCGCTGCTGCTGCGCGCCGGGCTTACCGTCACCGACGCGCTCGCCGCGTCCACCCTGCTCGGCGTGCTGCTGAGCCTGCTGGGCCAGAGCTGGTGGCGGCGCCTGTTCATCGGCCTCGGCTACCCGCTCTCGCTCCTGCTCATGGGCGGCCTCACCATCCCGCCCTGGGGCTGGCTGCTGCCGCTGGCCTTGCTCGCACTGATCTATCCACTCAACGCCTGGCGTGATGCGCCCCTGTTTCCCACCCCGCCCGAGGCGCTGTACGAGCTGCCTGGCGTCGCGGCGCTGGAGCCCGGTGCCCGCGTACTCGACGCCGGTTGCGGCCTGGGCCACGGGCTCGAAGCGCTGAGGCAGGCCTATCCGCTGGCCGAGCTGCACGGCATCGAATGGAGCCGGCCGCTGGCCTGGCTCTGCGCGCGGCGCTGCCCCTGGGCGAAAGTGGCGCGCGGCGATATCTGGCAGGCCGACTGGTCGCGTTACGACCTTGTGTATTTATTCCAGCGGCCCGAGAGCATGCCGCGGGCGATCGCGAAGGCGAGGGCGGAACTCAAGGCCGGGGCGTATCTCGTGAGTCTGGAGTTCGAGGCGGTGGGGCAGGCGCCGCTGGCCAAGCTGGAGGGCACGCAGGGGAAGCCGGTGTGGGTATATCGGGTCTGAGGCTTGTGCTGGCAAGATGGCCCTTGCTGAATTGAATGCAGGAGCCACTATGCGGATGCGTTATGTTCTCGCTGTCCTGGTGCTGCTGTCCGGTTGCGCAAGCCGCGAGCCGGTCCGTTCCCCGCCTCCAGCGACATCGGCGCAGCTCGAGCACGAGATGCAGCATCTGCAGCAGACCTTCTTCACCAACCCCTGCCTGACCCAGCTGCGCCGGTCCGCCCCCGAGCTCAAGCCGGGCGCTGCACAGCAAGGGGGTCAGACGCTTTACGCGGTGGAGTTCCCGCCCAACACCGCCGTGCGTGATGGCCTGGCCTACCAGCTGCATGTGAAGCAGCAGGGGCGCATCGGCTACCTCTACGTCAGCGACGGTACGGCCGGCTCCTGGCGCATCCACGGGCCCATGCCCTTGTGGAACTGCCTGCAGGGCCGCCGGCCCTGAGCGGTGGCAAGCCTGACCCTGCTGCGCGCGCAGGCTTGTCGGCGCGGCGACTCATCGTCCACAATGCCCATCCATGATCCCCGCCCCCATTCCTGCCGATGATGCCGAGCGCCTGGCCGCGCTGCGCCAGCTGCTGATCCTCGATACGCCGCCCGAGCAGCGCTTCGACCGCATCGTCGAGTTCGCCACGCGCGAATTCGACCAGCCCAAGGGCACGGTCACCCTGGTCGACGAAAACCGCCAGTGGTTCAAGGCACGCGTGGGTGTGGAGCCCTGCGAGACCGACCGTGCCACCTCCTTTTGCGGCCATGCGGTGACGAGCCATGATTTCCTTGTGGTGGAAGATGCACGCCAGGACGAACGCTTCCACGACAACCCCTGGGTCACCGCAGCCGATCCCATCGTCTTTTATGCGGGCGCGCCGCTGGTGCTGCCCTCGGGTCATGTGGCCGGCACGCTCTGCGTCTACGGCCCCGAACCGCGCAGCTTCGATGCCATGGACCGTGCCATCCTCGGGACGCTACGCGACCTTTGCGTGGAGGAGCTGCTGGCGCGTCAACGCGGGGAGGCGACCCTTGGCTGACACGCGTCGCATCCTGCTCGTGGAGCCCGACTATCTGCTGCGCCGCACGGTCGTGACCGCGGCGCGCGGACTGTTTGCGGTGGAGATCGACGAGACCAGCCGCTATGAGAATGCGCAGGCGATGGTGCAGCAGCACCGTTACGACGGGCTCCTCCTGGCCCTGGACGATGGCGGCGACCAGGCCTTGGCCCTGCTGCAGCAACTGCGCGCGGGCGCGCTGCTGCCGGCGCACGACAGTCCGGTGGTGCTCATGGGCTACGACCCCGATCGCCGCCGCGCGGAGATCATCCAGACCCTGGGCGTGCAGCGCTTCGTCATGAAACCGGTCAAGGTGCGCCACATCCTGGAGTCGCTGGTGCAGATGGCCCCGCTGCGCGCGGCGCGCACCTCCAGTGTCGCAGGCTGAGAATATCTGCCTGGCCGGGCGCAGATCTCCCACAGACGGGCCTTCGCTTCCTACAATGGGCCGGGACCTGTTCACCATCACGTCATCGAAAAGGAGTCTGCCCATGATGCAACGCAAATCCGTGCTGGCCGCCGCCGCGGCCACCCTGGCCCTGACGCTGGGGGCATCAGCCGCCGCCCAGACGCCGCCCATCATCGGCTACTGGCTCGATTCCAGTGGCCGCATCGTGCGCAACACCTGGGGCGAGTGCTGGCGCACCGGCTCGTGGACCCCGGCGCTGGCCATCCCTGAATGCGAGGGCGGGGCCAAGGCGGCTGCAGCGCCTGCGCCGGCCCCTGCGCCCGTCGCCGCTGCACCGGCTCCCGCGCCTGCGCCCGTCGTCGCACCGGCCCCCGTGGCCGCGCCCGTGCCGGCCCCGGCGCCGCAGCCGGCCTTCCGCACCACCATCACGGAGAAAGCCATCCGCCTCGAAGGCGCGAACTTTGCCACCGGCTCCAGCCGGCTGCTGCCGGGTGCCGGCGCCAAGCTCGACGAAGTGGTCAGCGCAGCCCGCGAGGTGCCCGATCTGACCATGACGGTCACGGGCTACACCGACAGCACGGGCAATGCGCAGTCCAATGTGCGCCTGTCGCAGGCCCGCGCCGATGCGGTCAAGGCCTATCTGGTGGGCAAGGGGGTGGCGGCCAGCCGCATCACGACCGATGGCAAGGGGGCCGCCGACCCGGTGGCCGACAACGGCACGGCCGCGGGGCGGGCACAGAACCGCCGCGTGGAGATCCGCTACGTGCTGAAGGAAGAGACGCGCGTGCGCGTCCAGTAATCAACGGGCTGAACCGGCACAACGGGGCCTGCGGGCCCCGTTTTTCATGGGCTCAGCAGTTGCCCTGCTGCTTGCACCAACGGTCCAGCACCTCCTGCGCCGGTGCGGGCCGGCCGTGCAGATAGCCCTGCTGGATGACCTGGCCGCGCGCGTTGAGGAACTCGGACTGCTCGGTGGTCTCCACGCCTTCGGCGACCACCTTGAGGCGCAGGTGGCGCGCCACCGAGAGGATGGCCTCCACGAGCGCGGCGTCGCTCGGATCGCTGGGCGCGTCCTGCACGAAGCTGCGGTCGATCTTGAGCTCGTGGATGGGCAGGCGCTTGAGATAGGCCAGCGACGAGTAGCCGGTGCCGAAGTCATCGAGCGAGAACTTCACGCCCAGGCTGCTCAGGTGCGACATGGTCTGCACCACGCTCTCCATCTGGTCCATCACCGTGCCTTCGGTGATCTCGATCACCAGATCGTCGGCCGAGGCGCCCTGGGCCTGCACGATGTCCTGCACCATGTGCACGAAGCCCGGCTGGTGGAACTGGCGCGGGCTGATGTTGACGGCGATCGGCAGGCGCAGGCCCTGCCGGTGCAGCCAGCCCAGGTGGCCGCAGACCGCCTTGAGCACCCAGCGGCCAACTTCGGTGATGAGCTCGCTCTCCTCGGCAATCGGGATGAAGGCGCCGGGCGCCATGAGGCCGTGTTCCGGGTGCTGCCAGCGCACCAAGGCTTCAGCACCCACGATATGGCCCTGCGCGTTCACCTGGGGCTGCAGGTAGACGCGCAGCTCCTCGGCGGCCAGGCCGCGGCGCAGGTCGCGCTCGACCATGAAGCGGCGGCTGATGAGCTGTTCCATCGAGGCATCGAAGAAGGCCGTCTGGCGCGCGCCGCCGTCCTTGGCGCGATGCAGGGCCGTGTCGGCCCGGCGCAGCACCTCGCCGGGGGTATCGGTCTCGTGCAGCGGCAGCAGGGTGATGCCGATGCAGCAGCTCACGTTGAGGGCCTCGCCACGCTCGAGCTGGAAGGGCATGTCGAGCCGCTCGTGCAGGGCCTGGGCCAGGCGCAGGCCCTGCGCGCTGGCACCGGCATTGTCGGTGTGGCCGGCGTGCAGCAGGACGGCAAACTCGTCGGCACTCAGGTGGGCCAGCCGGTCATCGGCATGCAGCAGGCTGGCCAGGCGCTCGCCGACCTGCTTGAGCAGCTGGTCGCCCGCGGTATGGCCCAGGGCGTCGTTCACGGTCTGGAAGCGGTCGAGGTTGAGCAGCAGCAGCGCACAGGACTCGCCCGTGCGCCCGTGGGCCAGCAGTGCGTCCTGCACATCGGCCAGCAGGCGGTGCCGGTTGGGCAGGCCGGTCAGCGGGTTGAACCAGGCCAGCTGGTGCGCCTTGTCCTCGGCGTCCTTCTGCGCGGTCACGTCCAGCTGCACGGCCAGGTAGTGGGTGATCTGCCCCTGCTCGTCGCGCACCGGTGCCACGTTCATGCTCTGCACATACTCGCGCCCGTTCTTGGCGCGGTTGATCATCTCGCCGTGCCAGGGCTGGCCTGCGCTCAGCGTGAACCACATCGAGGCGTAGACCTCGGGCGGTGTGCGCTCCGAACGCAGCAGGCGCGGGTTCTGGCCCAGCACCTCGGCGCGCGTGTAGCCGCTGCTGAGCTCGAAGGCGTGGTTGACGTACTCGATGCGCGTGTCCAGGTCGGTGAAGATGACGCTGGCCGGGCTCTGCTCGATGGCCTGCGACAGCCGCATGAGCTGGGCCTGGTCCTTCTTGCGCTTGCTGATGTCGCGCGTGACGCCGAGCAGGCGGGTGGCGCGGCCCGTGGTCGGGTCCATCAGCAGGGTGCTGACCGCCTCCACCGGTATGTGGTGCCCGTCCTTGTGTACGTTGACGCTTTCGCGCGTGACCGTGCGCTGGCTCTCGTCGCCACGGTCCATGCCCTCGCGCCGCAGGCGCAGGCGCTCCTGGGCCTCCGCTTGCGCCTCGGGCGGGATCACGTCATTGAAACCCAGCTTGGTGATCTCGGCCGGCGTGTAGCCGAAAAGCCGCTCCACCGAGGGGCTGGCGTAGACGAAGCGGTCCTGGGCAAAGTCGTAGAGCCAGACCACGTCACTGCTGTTCTCGGCCAGCAGGCGGTATTGCGCCTCGCTTTCGCTCAGCGTCTTCTCGACCCGGCGCAGCTCTTCCAGGTCGCGCAGCGAGCGCAGGCGGCGCTGGCGCTCGTCGTGCAGGTAGAGCGCCCCGCCCAGGGCCATGAGGGCCAGGGCGCCGGCCAGCACCATCCAGCTGCTGCGCACCAGGGCGTTGCCCAGCAGCTCGGCGCGGTCCTGCTTGCTGATGAGCCACCATTCGGTGTCGCCGATGCGCTGCACCACCGCGTACGACGGTACGCCGCGGTAGTCCAGGCCTTCGATCAGCGTGCCCGCGGGCACCTCGTTGCGCAAGGCGCGTGCGGTGAGCTGCTGCGCATCCATGGGCAGGCTCTTGCGCACCGCGGCGTCGCGCTCGTGGCGCAGGTCGCTGAGGAAGAGGATGCGGTCGTTGTCCTGGCGGAAGAGGAAGGCCTCGGCGCTCTTTTGCGGCAGCGGCCAGTCGGTCAGGGCCGGGTGCAGGTAGTCGGGCGGGTCCACGTGCAGCACCAGGGCCGCGGGATGCGGGCTGTCGCCCGCGAGCGGGGCCACGAAGGCCAGGCGCAGGCGGCCCTGGCCATCGCGCCAGGGGCCGGCGCGGCGCGGCTCGCCCAGCGTCAGCGCGCGCAGGATCTCCAGGTGCAGGGTGGGCTCGGTGTAGGGCGCATCATCGGGGCGGCTCAGCAGACGGTCGGGCTCATTGCTGTCGAAGGCGCGGCGGCCCTGGGCGTCGACGATCTCGGCGTGCGGGAAAACCGCGCGCGAGTCCTTGACGAAGCCGGCAAGGAACTGCTGCAGGCGCAGGCCGACGGCCGGGTCACCACGCTCGCGCCACAGCAGCCACTGCTGGCGCAGATAGAGGGAGCGCTGGGCCCAGGCAGCGTCGCTCAGGCGTTCCTGGTGCCAAGTCCAGAGCTCGCGCGACTTGGACTCGGAGATGGCCAGCAGCTGGGCATAGGCCTTTTCCTTTTCTTCACGCAGGCCGTTCCACACCGCCAGGACCACGAGCGCGGTGATGGCCGCTGCCAGCAGCGCGAAGATGGCCAGCGGGCGGCGGCGCGGCTCCTGCGCCTCGGCGGCCAGTTCGGCCTGGGTCGGCGGGCGGCGCAGCATCAGGAACAGCAGGGCCGAGGTGACGGCCACGAAGATCCAGCCCTTCACGGTGCTGACCAGCAGGATCAGCGCCGGCTCCTCGAACAGCCAGTCCACCACCCGGTCCGACAGCAGGATCCAGAGCGCGGCAAAGCAGGCATAGACCAGGACCACGGAGGTGGCCCGGCGTGGGCCACGGGCGGCGGGACGGGAGGCCTGGGCTTGGTTCATGCAGGCCTGTTCACAGCGCGAAGATCTTGCCCGGGTTCATGATGTTCTGCGGATCGAGCGCGCGCTTGATGGTGCGCATCATGTCCACCGCGCCGGCGCCGGCCTCGTCGACCAGGAAGCCCATCTTGTGCAGGCCCACGCCGTGCTCGCCGGTGCAGGTGCCACCCAGGCGCAGCGCGCGCTGCACGAGCTGGTGGTTGAGCTGCTCGGCCAGGGCGCGCTCATCGGCGCTGTCGGGGTCGATGAGATAGCCCATGTGGAAATTGCCGTCGCCCACGTGGCCGACCATGAAGTAGGGAATGCCGCTGGCCTCGACCTCGGCCACGCTTTCGACCACCGCCGTGGCCAGCTGCGAGATCGGTACGCAGGCGTCGGTGGTGATGGCGCGGCAGCCCGGGCGCGACTGCAGGCCCGCGAAGTAGGCCATGTGACGTGCGTTCCACAGGCGCGTGCGTTCTTCAGGCGTGCTGGCCCATTCGAAGGCCTGGCCGCCGAACTCGGCCGCGATTTCCTGCACCGTCTCGGCCTGCTCCTGCACGCCGGCGGGTGAGCCGTGGAACTCCATGAGCAGCATGGCCTCCTCGCGCAGGCTGAGCTTGGAATGGGCATTGACGGCGCGCACGGTGTTGGCGTCGATCAGCTCCACGCGCGCGATCGGGATGCCCATCTGGATGATCTGGATGGTGGTGCGCACCGCGGCCTCGATGCTGGGGAAGGAGCAGACCGCAGCCGAGATGGCCTCGGGCAGGGGATAGAGCTTGAGCGTGATCTCGGTCATCACGCCCAGGGTGCCCTCGCTGCCGACGAAGAGACGCGTGAGGTCGTAGCCGGCCGAGGATTTCTTGGCGCGCGTGCCGGTGCGGATCACCTCGCCGCTGGCTGTGACGACTTCAAGGGCCAGCACATTCTCGCGCATGGTGCCGTAGCGCACGGCATTGGTGCCGCTGGCGCGCGTGGCGCACATGCCGCCCAGGCTGGCGTCCGCTCCCGGATCGATGGGGAAGAACAGGCCCGTGTTCTTGATCTCGTCGTTGAGCTGCTTGCGCGTCACGCCGGGCTGCACGGTGACCGTCAGGTCCTCGGCATTGACGGCCAGCACCTGGTTCATGCGGCTCACGTCCACGCTGATGCCGCCTTCGATGGCCAGCAGGTGGCCTTCGAGCGAGGAGCCCACGCCATAGGGGATCACGGGCACCGCGTGCTGGCTGGCCAGACGCACGGCCTCGGCCACCTCGGCCGTGCTTTCGGCAAAGACCACGGCCGCAGGCGGCGGCACGGTGGTGTAGGCCG
>JAIERT010000336.1 GCA_019746735.1 Burkholderiaceae bacterium
CCAACGCCATCTCCGACGTCTACGCCATGGGCGGCACGCCCATCATGGCGCTGGCCCTGGTGGGCATGCCCATCAACGTGCTGAGCACCACCACCATCGGACGTATCCTGGACGGTGGCCAGGCCGTGTGCCAGGCCGCGGGCATCCCGATCGCCGGCGGCCACACCATCGATTCGGTCGAGCCCATCTACGGTCTGGTCGCGCTGGGTCTGGTGCACCCCCAGCGCGTCAAGCGCAACGCCGACGCGAAAGTCGGGGACCGCCTCATCCTCGGCAAGCCGCTGGGCGTGGGCGTGCTCTCGGCCGCGCTCAAGAAGGAACAGCTCGACGCTGCGGGTTACGCGCAGATGATCGCCACCACGACCAAGCTCAACACGCCCGGGCCCGAGCTGGCGGCGCTGGCGGGCGTGCATGCGCTGACCGACGTCACGGGCTTCGGCCTGGCCGGCCATGCGCTGGAGCTCGCGCGCGGTGCGCAGTGCACGGTTCAGATCGACTGGGCGCGCGTGCCTCTGCTGGCCGGGGTGCGCGAGCTCGCGGGCCAGGGCTACGTCACCGGTGCCTCGGGTCGCAACTGGGCCGGCTATGGCGCCTCGGTGACGCTGTCCGCAGGTTTTGCGGCCGTGGACCAGGCCCTGCTCAGCGACCCGCAGACCAGCGGCGGCCTGCTCGTGAGCTGCAGCGCCGAGGCGGTGCCGCAGGTGCTGGAGATCTTCCGCCGCCACGGTTTCGACGCGGCTGCGGAGATCGGTACCGTCACCGACGCCGAGCCCGGCCGCCTGCTGGTGCGCTGACTCAGCCGCGCAGCGTCATGATGGGCCAGCCTGGCTGGCGGGCCAGATCGGCCAGGGCCTCCACCGTCAGCGGCCGACTGTAGAGATAGCCCTGGTAAGCGTGGCAGCCCAGGGCCTGCAGGGCCTGCTGCTGCGCCAAGGTCTCCACGCCCTCGGCCATCACCTCCAGGCCCAGGCTTTCCCCGAGCACGATGACCATGCGCGCGATGGCCGCATCGTTGGGATCCTCCAGGATGTCGCGCACGAAACCCTGGTCGATCTTGAGCTGGTCGAGCGGCAGGCGCTTGAGGTAGCTCAGGGATGAATAGCCGGTGCCGAAGTCATCGAGCGCAAAGCCCACGCCGCGCGTCTTGATGGCGTCCATCTTGGCGATGACCTCGTCCACATTGCTGATCAGCAGGCTTTCGGTGAGTTCGAGCTTGAGGCGTGCCGGCGGCGCGCCCGTGCGCTGCAGCACGGCCAGCACCTGCTCCACGAACTTCTCCTGCTGAAACTGCCGCGGACTCACGTTGACCGAGAGCGTGAGATGGGCCATGCCCGGCTGCGTGGCCCAACGGGCCAGCTGCGTGCAGGCCAGCTCCAGCACGCGCTCGCCCAGCGGCAGGATGAGCCCCGTCTCCTCGCTGAGCGCGATGAACTCCCCCGGCGACACCAGGCCGCGCTGCGGGTGCTGCCAGCGCAGCAGCGCCTCGGCTCCGGCGACCAGTCCGCCGCGTTGGACCTGCGGCTGGTAGTGCAGCACGAACTGGTCCTGCTGCAGGGCCGCGCGCAGGTCGCGCTCCAGCTCGGAGCGTGCCAGCAGCAGGGACTGCATGCGCGGGTCGTAGAAGCGAAGGGTGTTGCGTCCGGCGTTCTTGGCCTGGTACATGGCCAGGTCGGCGCGCTTGATCGGCTCTTCCAGGTTCTCGACCTCGGCGCCGAAGAGCGTGGCACCCAGGCTGGGCGTGCTGTGCACGTTGAGCGCACGGATCTCGTAGAGCTCGTTGAGCGCGGTCAGGATCTTGCGGCCCACGGTCTCGGCCTGGGTGGCGGCCTCGATCGCATCGTGACTCAGGTCTTCGAGCATCACGACGAACTCGTCGCCGCCCAGCCGGGCCACGGTGTCTCCCTCGCGCACGCTGCCCGCCAGGCGCTGCGCCACCTGGCGCAGCAGCAGGTCGCCCATGTCGTGGCCGTGGGTGTCGTTGAGCGTCTTGAAGTTGTCCAGGTCGATGAAGAGCAGGGCACCCAGGCGTTGGTGGCGCGCGCAGGCCGTCATGGCCTGCTCCAGGCGATCCATGAGCAGGCGCCGGTTGGGCAGGCCCGTCAGCGGATCGTAGAAGGCCAGGCGCTGGATCTCCTCCTCGGCCGCCTTGCGGGTGGTGATGTCGGTGCAGAAGCCCAGGAAATAGACCTCGCCGTCGATCTCGATCGTGGAGCAGGAGATGCTGATGCGCCGCAGCTCGCCGTTGCGATGGCGCCAGGTGGTCTCGTGGTTCATCGTACGGCCTTGCCGTGACAGGGCCTCGCGGAACTGGTCGCGCGCCTGCAGATCGGCCCACAGGCCAATTTCCATCGCCGTGCGTCCCTCGAGCTCCTCGCGACTCCAGCCGAAGTCACGCACAAAGTTGTCGTTCACCGCCACGATGCGCCCTTCGGCCTGCGTGGCGATGGAGCCGGCCACCGGATTGGCATTGAAGGTGGTGGCGAACTTGAGTTCCGACTGGCGCAGCACCTCGTGGGCACGCGCCATCTCCTGCAGCCGCTCGCGGTAGGCCTGAACCAGGTAGATCACCAGCGCCGCCGACAGCAGCAGCACGAAGCCCTGGGCGATGCCGTGCAGCAGGGGCGGCGAGGGCGGCACGGCCGGCAGCCAGCCCCGCATGTCGGCCACGATCAGCAGCACGGTGGCCGCGACGGTGATGCCGACCGTGAAGAGCGCGGCCCGCGAGCCCACCACCCAGCCCAGGAAGATCACCACGATGGGCAGCGCGTAGTAGATCGGCGTGCGCACGCCTTCGTGAAACGCCGACATGCCCATGATGCAGAGCCAGACCCCGCTGGCCATCCAGTAGATGCCCAGCTGGTAATGCCGGCGCCACAGCAGCACGGTGCCCACCAGGGCTACGCCTGCCATGGCCAGCTGGCCCCAGGCCTGGGACGCATGCTCCGGCAGCACCCAGAAGATCACGGCGGCAAAGCAGACCGTGCCGGTGAGGATGGTGAGGATCGCGTAGTAAAGAAAGGTCAGCGTCGGCTGCCAGGTGATGCGGTCAGCGACGTACTCCTGCGGCGTGCGATCGGGTTCGGGTGTGGACGTGATGATCGACCTCTGTGCTCACGCAGGCCGGGAGCCGCTGCCCGACCGCAAGCCCCGATGCTGCGGGCTGCGCGACCGCTGCTCAATCGGGGTAAGCCCCAGTCGGACCGCCGGCTGCGTGAGAAATTGCCGGATCGTCTCGCAGGGGCAAGGGTTCGCCGCTCAGGGGCGGGCTTCGATGACGGGCCAGCCCGGCCGCTGCGCCAGCTGCTCGAAGGCCTCCAGCGGCAGCGGCCGGCTGTACAGAAAGCCCTGGTAGGCGTGGCAGCCCTGCGCCTGCAGGGCCTGCTGCTGCGCCGGCGTTTCCACGCCCTCGGCCAGCACCTCCAGCCCCAGGCTCTCGCCCAGCACGATGACCATGCGCGCAATCGCGGCGTCGTTCGGATCCACCAGGATGTCGCGCACGAAGCCCTGGTCGATCTTGAGCTGTTTCAGGGGCAGGCGCTTGAGGTAGGACAGCGAGGAGTAGCCGGTGCCGAAGTCGTCGAGCGCAAAGCTGGGTCCGCGGGCCTGGATGGCGTCCATCTTGGTGATGACCTCGTCCACATTGCTGATCAGCAGGCTCTCGGTGAGCTCGAGCATGAGGCGCTGCGGTGGCGCGCCCGTGCGCTCCAGCACGGCCAGCACGCTGGCGACGAAATCGTCTTTCTGGAACTGGCGGGCGCTCACATTGACCGACAGCGTCAGATGCGCCATGTCGGGGCTGGCCGCCCACAGGGCCAGCTGCCGGCAGGCCTGTTCCAGCACCTGCTCACCCAGCGGCATGATCAGCCCCGTCTCCTCGGCCAGCGTGATGAACTCGCCCGGTGGCACCAGGCCGCGTTCCGGGTGAGGCCAGCGCAGCAGCACCTCCGCGCCGGTGACCCGGCCGCCGCACCGCACCTGGGGCTGGAAGTGCAGCACGAACTGCTGGAGCTGCAGGGCCTGGCGCAGGTCGCGTTCCAGGTTGGCCCGCGCGGTCACCATGGCCTGCATGCGCGGGTCGAAGAAGCGCAGCGTGTTGCGCCCCGCGTTCTTGGCCTGGTACATGGCCAGATCGGCGCGCTTGATCGGCTCCTCGAGGTTTTCGTGCTGGGTGCCGAACAGGGTGATGCCCATGCTCGGTGTGCTGTGCACCTGCAGCGGCCGGATGTCGTAGGGCTCGTTGAGGGCCACCATGATCTTGCGCCCCACGTTCTCGGCCTGCTTGGCCGCGGTCATCGCATCCGCCGCCAGGTCCTCGATCATCACCACGAACTCGTCGCCGCCCAGGCGCGCCACGGTGTCGCCCTCGCGCACGCCGTCGGCCAGGCGTGCACTCACCTGCTGCAGTAGCAGGTCGCCCTTGTCGTGGCCGTGGGTGTCGTTGAGGGTCTTGAAGTTGTCCAGGTCGATGAAGAGCAAGGCCCCCAGGCGCTGGTGGCGCAAGCAGGCCGTCATGGCCTGCTCCAGCCGGTCCATCAGCAGGCGGCGGTTGGGCAGCTTGGTCAGCGGGTCGTAGAAGGCCAGGCGCTGGATCTGCTCCTCGGTCGCCTTGCGGGCCGTGATGTCGGTGGTGTAGGCCAGGATGCAGGGCACGCCGTCAAGATCGATGATCTCGCCCGCGATGCTCACATGGCGCAGTTCCCCGTTGCGGTGGCGCCAGACGGTTTCGTAGTTCACCGTGCGGCCATGCTGCTTCAGCGTATCGGCCCACAGCTCGCGCTGGCTGGCATCGGGCCACAGGCCGGCATCCATGGCCGTGATGCCGCGCAAATCAGCGATCGACCAGCCGAAGTCACGTTCGAAATTGGCATTGGCCTCGATCAGCCGGCCCTCGGCCAGGGTGGCGATCGAGGCGGCCGCCGGGCTGGAGCTGAAGGCGGTGGCGAACTTGAGCTCGGACTGGCGCAGCACTGCGTTGGCGCGCTGCATGTCCTCGCTCACCTGTTGCAGGGCCTGCAGCTGTCGCCGGTAGGCCTGCACCAGATAGATGACCATGGCCGCGGTCAGGATGTAGACGAAGATCTGGACCACGCCGTAGAGGATGGGCTCGGCCGGCAGCGAGGCTGGCAACCAGCCGCGCTTGTCCGCCAGGATCAGCGCGAGGGTGACGGCCGAGGTGATGGCCGCGGCCACCACCGCAGCCCGCGTGCTCACCATCCATCCCAGCAGGAAGATCACCAGCGGGTAGACGTAGTAGATGGTGGCCCGGATGCCGCCGTAGAGCGTGGCGATCACGGTCACCGAGACCCAGACACCACCGGCCAGCAGCAGCACCGCCTCCCGTGCGCGCCCCTGGCGCAGCAGCGCGGCCGAGAGCAGCGCCACCAGCGACAGCATGCCGGGGCCCAGGGCGCGTGGGATCTGGTCCGGCAAGAAGGTGAAGATGATGAAGGTGAAGACGGCCGAGGCGGCCAGGATGGTGATGATGGTGTAGCGCAGGAAAGCCAGCGTGGGCTGCCACGCATAGGTGGCGGCGATCTCCTCGGCAGGTGCTGGTTGAGGTGGCGTCACATCGGGTGCCCGGGTTCAGGGCCTGTTCAAACTATTTTCTTGAGTGCGAACGGGGTGCAAGCGGTGCCAATCTAGGCGCACGACGAAGCCCAGACTGGCCGTCTGGGCGAGGAGTGCAACGACGAGTGGCGCCGTTTGCACCCCGTTCCCTTCGGGTTGCGGCCAAAAAGGCCATGCGCGGCGTTGCGAAGCCTTGCCGGGGGCCCACCCCGGCTGCGTTTCGTGCCTTGCGCATGATCTTTTTGTTCCGCAACGCATTTCAAGAAAATAGTGTGAACAGGCCCTAGACCCTCATGCTGCGTGCTTGGCTCCCCGGGCTCAATAGGGTAAGCCCCAGTCGGGCGCGGCCAGATCGCCTCAGGTGTGAGATTTGTCCAGGGCGCCTCTCAGGCCAGCAGGCGGGGCAGGGCCGCGGCCAGCATGGCCACTCCCGCCGCAGTCAGCAGCAACAGCACGAGCTGCCGGAAGCGCACTTCGGACAGGCCCAGGTAGATGCGGGTGCCGAACCAGGAGGTCAGCAGCACCACGGGGATGAGCAGGGCCAGCTGGGGCAGCAGCGCGCGCGTGATCAGGCCCTGCCAGAGATAGGCGCTGAAGGTCACGAGCTGGATGCCCAGGTTGAAGTTCTGGATGATGGCGCGCTGTTCGTCCTTGGGCAGGCCGCGCAGCGTGGTCCACAGCGTGGGGATCACACCTGTGTAGCCGCCCAGCCCGCCCAGGATGCCGCCGCCCAGGCCCGCCAGCCCGTCGGCGAGGCGGCCACCGCGCCGGATGCGCGGCAGCTCGCTGGCCAGCAGCAGGGCCGGGCAGGTCAGCACCAGCAGGCTGCCGAGCACGAGCTTGAAGAGATCGGTGTCCAGGCGTGGCAGCAGCAGTACGCCCAGCGGGATGCCCAGCAGACCGCCGATCAGAAAGGGCGCGAAACGCCGCCAGTGCCAGCCGCGGCGCAGCGTGAGCGCGCCCAGGATCTGGCCGGTCAGCGAGCCCGTGAGCGCGAGAGGTGCGACGACCTGGGGCGCGAGGAACCAGGCCCAGACCGCGGTGGAGGTCATGCCGAAGTTGGAGCCCGAGAGCCCCTGCACCAGACCGCCCAGCGTGGCGCCGATGACAAGGATGAGGTAGCCGTCCGCCACGCGGCCTCAGTCCAGCAGGGCCTGGGCGAACTCGCGCGCCTTGAAGGTCTCGAGCTCGTCGAGCTGTTCGCCCACACCGATGAAGTACACGGGCACGGGCTTCTCGCGCGCGATCGCGGCAAGCACACCGCCCTTGGCCGTGCCGTCGAGCTTGGTGACGATCAGACCGGTGAGGCCCAGGGCCTCGTCGAAAGCCTTGACCTGGGCCAGCGCGTTCTGGCCTGTGTTGCCGTCGATCACCAGCAGCACCTCGTGCGGCGCCGTGGCATCGGCTTTCTGCACCACGCGCTTGATCTTGCGCAGCTCTTCCATCAGGTGCAGCTGGGTGGGCAGGCGGCCCGCCGTGTCGACGAGCACCACGTCCTTGCCGCGTGCCTTGCCCGCGCTCACGGCATCGAAGCAGACCGAGGCCGGGTCACCCCCCATCTGGTGCACGATCTCCACCGTGTTGCGTTCGGCCCAGACCATGAGCTGCTCGCGTGCCGCGGCGCGGAAGGTGTCGGCCGCGGCCAGCAGCACGCTGGCGCCTTCGCTCGACAGGTGGTGCGTGAGCTTGCCGATGCTGGTGGTCTTGCCCGCGCCGTTGACGCCGGCGACCATGATCACCGTGGGCTGCTGTGCGCCTATGCTCAGCGGCTTTTCCAGCGGGGCCAGCAGCTCGGTCAGCGCGTCGATCAGCAGGCCCTTGACGGCCGCGGGCTCGGTGGCCTTGGCCTCTTTCACACGGCGCTTGAGATCGTCGAGCAGGAATTGCGTGGCGTTCACGCCCGCATCGGCCATGAGCAGGGCTTCTTCGAGCTGTTCATAGAGTGCATCGTCGATGCGCGTGCCCGTGAACACCGTGGTGATGCTCGAGCCCGTCTTGCGCAGGCCGGCCCTCAGCTTGCCCAGCCAGCCCTGACGGGGCGGGGCTTCAGCAGCCGCTGGCGCCGGCGTGGGGCCTTTTTTCTTGAAAAGATTGAACATTTCGGTGCTTCATAGAATCACTCCATTCTATGAAACGCCTGATCCTCCCCCTCATCGCCCTCTGCGCGGCGCTGGCCTCACCCCTGCAGGCCCAGACCCGCGCCCAGCAATACACCCTGGCCAACGGCATGACGCTCATCGTCCAGCCTGACCGGCGCGCGCCCACGGCCGTGCACATGGTCTGGCTGCGCGCGGGCAGCATGGACGAAGTCGACGGCACGAGTGGCGTGGCCCATGTGCTGGAGCACATGCTCTTCAAGGGCACGAAGACGCTGAAGGCCGGCGAGTTCTCGCGCCGCGTGGCGGCCCTGGGCGGGCGGGAGAACGCCTTCACCAGCCTGGACTACACGGGCTATTTCCAGCAGATCCCGGCCTCGCGCCTGGAAGACGTGATGAAGCTCGAGGCCGACCGCTTTGCCAACAACCGCTGGCCTGACGCCGAGTTCATCAAGGAGATCGAGGTGGTCAAGGAAGAGCGCCGCCTGCGCACCGAGGACAACCCGCGCGCCCTGCTGTACGAGACGCTGATGGCAACCGCCTACATGACCTCGCCCTACCGCCGCCCCATCGTCGGCTGGATGAGCGACCTCGACGCCATGACGCCCGCCGACGCGCGGGACTTCTACCGCAAGTGGTATGTGCCGGCCAATGCCGTGATCGTGGTCGTGGGCGATGTGGAGCCGCTCCAGGTCAAGCGACTGGCAGAAAAGTATTACAGCAGGATCCCCGCGCGCGCCGTGCCCGAGCGCAAGCCGCGTACCGAGCCGCTGCAGGCCGGCCTCAAGCGCATGGAGCTCAAGGCCCCGGCCGAGCAGGCCTATGTGAGCCTGGCGTTCAAGGTGCCGGGCCTGCGCAACGTGGAAGCGCCCACCCCCGAGGACGACGACGCGCTGGCGCTGACCGTGCTGGCCGCCGTGCTCGACGGCTACAGCGGTGCCCGCCTGGACCGCGCGCTTACCCAGGGCGCGGACCGTGTGGCCGACAGCGCCGGTGCCAGCAACGGCCTGCTGGGCCGCGGCCCGCAGATGTTCATCCTCGACGGCGTGCCGGCCCCGGGCAAGACCGCCGCGCAGGTGGAAGTGGCGCTGCGCGAGCAGGTGGCGCGCGTTGCACGCGAGGGCGTGAACGCCGCCGAGCTCGAGCGCGTCAAGACCCAGTGGGTGGCCGGCGAGGTCTACAAGCGTGACTCGCTCTTCAACCAGGCGCGCGAGATCGGCACCTACTGGGTGCTGGGCCTGCCGCTGGACACCAATGACCGCCTGCTCACGCGCCTGCGCGCCGTCACGGCCGAGCAGGTGCAGGGCGTGGCTGCGCGGTACTTCGGTGACAACCAGCTTACGGTGGCCACCCTGCTGCCCCAGCCGCCGGACCCGAACCGCCCGCGCCGCGTGCTCCCGGCCGGTGGCCGTCACTGAGGAGGGCCGGACCATGACCTACCTATCCAAGATGTTTGCTATCAAAAACGTAGCTATCGCTTTGCTCTTCGGTCTGGCGGGCGCCGCCCAGGCCGGCATCCCCATCCAGCACTGGACCCAGCCCTCGGGTGCAGGTGTCTGGCTGGTGGAGAGCCCCACCGTGCCCATGGTCGACGTGCGTGTGGATTTCGACGCCGGCGGCCGGCGCGACCCGGCGGAGAAGACCGGCCTGGCCGGTGTGAGCGCGGCCATGATGAGCAAGGGCATCCGTGCGGTGGGCGCGAGCGCCGCCGGGCCGTCCCAAGGCGCGAGGGCCCCCTCGGGGGGCAGCGCAGTACGCGTAGCGACAAGCGTGGGGGCCTATGACGCGGCGCTGGACGAGAACGCGCTCGGCGAGGCCTGGGCCGATCTGGGGGCGAGCTTTGGTGGTGGCGATGGCGGCGACCACGTGAGCTTCTCCCTGCGCTCGCTGACCTATCCCGATCTGCTGGCCAAGGCCGTGGCGCTGGCCGCGCGCCAGCTGGCCGAGCCGGCTTACCCTGAAGCCGTGTGGACGCGCGAGCGCGAGCGCATGACCGCCGCCCTGCGCGAAGCCAACACCCGGCCCGCCACCGTGGCCGGGCGCGCCTACAACCGCGCCGTCTTCGGCGACCATCCCTATGCCCGCGACACCACGGAAGAGACACTGGCGCGCATCGCCGTGGCCGACATGCAGGCCTGGCATGCACGCTACCTGCAGCCCTGCCGTGCCAGGGTCAGCATCGTGGGCGCCGTCACACGTGCCCAGGCCGATGCCCTGGTCACGCAGCTGCTGGCACGCCTGCCTGTGAAAGCCTGCGAGCCCCTGCCGCCCGTGGCCGAGGTGCAGCCGCTCCAGAAAGCCGCCGAGATCAAGATCCCCTTCGATTCGGCCCAGGCCCACGTCTACATCGGCCAGCCCGGCTTCAAGCGGGACGACCCGGATTTCTTCGCGCTGACCGTGGGCAACTACACCCTGGGCGGTGGCGGCTTCGTCTCGCGCCTGACCA
>JAIERT010000296.1 GCA_019746735.1 Burkholderiaceae bacterium
CGAACTTGTCTGCGCCCAGGAGGTTGTCGATGTCGGTGCAGAGCTGGGCAAAGACGGGCATCCAGCCTTTGGCGACCTCCACACCCAGCACAGGATTGCTGAACTGGTATGGATAGAGTGCCTGAATCTCTTGCAGGGATGAGGGAAGCTGCTTGTTCATGGTGATTCCTTTCCGTATGTGTCAGTGCAGCAGGCCAGTGGACGAGGCCTGGTCGCCGGCCAGCTCGCTGGCCTCCCGGCGGACCTGCTCAGGCAGATCGGCCAGGCTGAGGTGGTGGCGGCCGTTCACCCGTGCCGCGGCATAGGCGCGCTTCAAGGCCTGGACTTGCTCACGGGCACTCAGGTAGGCGATGTAGTGCGCGATCTGGCGGGATGGCGGCTCAAAGTCGGGCAGGTTCATCTCCTGGTGCACTTCCAGGGCGACAACCTCGGCCATCAGCAGGGCCTGCGCTCCCGTGGGTTGCTCGATCCAGAACTCGTGGAAGCGAGACCTCAAGGACTGCGGCACGCGCGTGAGATCGTTGGCTGTGGCAATCCAGACCACCCGGCTGGCGTTGAAATCGAAATCGACGCTGATGTCGCGCACGGTTTGGGACGTCACGGGCTCCAGCAGGGTATGCAAGGCCGCCAAGGCATCGCCCTCACGCCGCTTGCTCGCCTTGTCTATCTCGTCGAGCAGGATGACCGGATTGGCGAACTCACCCAGCACGACCAGCTCGAACACCACTCCATAGGTCGTGTTAGCCCAGTTCTTGTCCGAGCCCAGCAAGGACGTTCCGGACTGGCCGTTGTCAAAGGGCAGCCGCCGGATGACGGTCCCCAGAGCCTTGGCCAGCTCCACCGAGAAGCGGGTCTTGCCGATGCCCGGGTCTCCGCCCAACAGGATGGGCGGGATCTGGACAGGCTTGTCCGTCAGCTCGGCAAAGGCGTGCTGATCCTGCACCAGGTCCAGGACTGGGGCGAAGTGCGGGAAGGCGCGGCGCAGATGGTCGAAGCGCAAGGGGTCGACTTGCGGCTGTGCCAGGGCACGCCGGTGTCCCTTGGGCTTGATCCGGCGGTACAGCGCCTCATTGCGCTTGTGGATCTCGCGATCAGGCGTGCGGGCCTTGAGATCCTTGACGAGGTTCAAAGGCTCCAGGACACCGTAGACGGCGACGGACTCCGCGGCACAAAAGGTCTCAGCCGACCCTGATGCGGCCTGCTGCAGGTCTGCGGCTTCGCGATTCGGGTCGAATTCGCCGACGCCGAGTGACGGGCGAGGCTTGAGGGCGGGCGATAACTGATCGCCCTCCGCCTTCTTTATCGCCCGTTCCGCAGCGGATTCTTCAGCTTCCTGTGCGAGCTTGGCGGCCAGCGCCTCGTCCTTCAGGGTCTGCAGCACCGCGCTGGGCAGGATCAGCGTGATCGACTTGTAAGTGTCTTCGTCATGAAAGGAGTAGCCACCGTAGCCTGGCAGGCCGGAGGCTTCATCCTTGTTGTTGGTTCTCATGTTGGGCTCCTGTGACGGCTGGGTCAGGAGCCCGGGGACTACGCGTGGGGTGAGGTGTTACGCGAGAGTCGGAGCTCCTGGACGGAAATCTGGGTGGCGGTGGTGCGAGCGCCAGTCCATTTGCGATATACGGACCGGTGGCTGCTGACCGCTATGGGATTTCGTGCGTCGTAGGAAAAACGCATGGACATGGCCAGAACGGAGCGTTTGACCGAGGAGGTCAGGGCACGCGCAGGCACCCGGCCGGCGTGCGGCTCAGAGGGTGACTGGGGTGCGGGGGCGAACATTGGGTAGCTCCGATGGATGACTCAAAGGTTATCTGGGAGAGGTGGCGGGTGCAAATGCGGAGCGGAGTACCCGAGTAAAAAATTTCCGATATCGATTTCAGTTGGCTGACGAATCTGCGCAGGAGGGCAAGCATGACCGGACACACGCTAAATAGGCTGGTGTCGAGCCGGCAGGCGGTCAAATGCAACGCGCAATTAGAGAGCGCCAGTTGACCGCTTCAGGCTGATTGCGGAAGTTCACCAGAGTCTGCTTGGTGGCCTCTCATTGCTGGACAACTGCGTACTGACGGACGCGAGCAAATACCGTGGTGCATCAAAATTCGGTCCATCCCGCCTTGCCCTCGCACACGCAGATTGACGGTGACGGAAATCAATGTGCTTGACATCCGGCCGCGGCCGGCATTGTGCTCATCGAGCCAACGCGCCGGACACAGGGCGTCAGCCTGCCGCGACGTCTTCCTCATCCTGCGGGTTGCGCACCAGACGAATGGTCTTAAATGACTCTCCCAGGAAACTAAACTTCTTTGAAAACAGGGATGCCACTCGAGTGTCCGCAGTCGCAAAGAAGATTTGCCGACCCGAGCTCACAGCCAGGTCACGCAGGTAGTCAAGGAACGACAACGCATTGAGGTCGTCAACGTGTGCAATTGGGTCGTCGACGAGCAGGACTGGCGGCGCTGACGCGGCCGTACGATTCCTGGCAAGGAAGATTGACAAAGCAAATGCCGAACGCTGCCCAGTGCTGACCTGATCCAGCGTCCGGGCATCATGTCCATCCGCGGTCCGCAGCAGTACGTCGGGGCTGCCGACGTACTCGTACTCTCGCGGCGAATGGATGCGCGAGAACACCTCATTAATTTGGTCTCCGATGGCGTCGAGCGCCTCCCGTGTAGCGATTTCCAGCGAAGCGTTCTCAATGAGGTCGTCCAGGACCTTGCCGGCCTCAAGCAACGCCTTCTCCTCGTTGCGGTACTTCCCAAGGCTGAGCTTCCAGTTCTGAATCTTTTCAGGCAGGTTCCGCTGCTCGGCGGAGCTTTCCGAATCGCTGCGTGACGCTTCATCAGCTAGTTTGAACGCGGACGCCACGGCAGCGATGCGCGCCTGGACCTCGACGAGAGGGACTTCATCCCCAACATCAAGGTAGGAACGAAGCCCGGAGACATTGCTTGTCGCGGCAAGGAACTCATCTCGCAGCGCCACAAGCGATGCGAACGTGCCAATGATTTCTACATGTGTGACCCAGCCATCCAGCTCGACAGCCTGAGCAACGCCCAGGATGGAACGGGCAAGGTCCTCGATGTTGCGGCGACACTCAACAAGTGCCTTTCGGCTCGCTTCCAACGATTCCGATTGACGATTGCGTTCCGCAGATGCGATGTCGGCAGTCAAATTGTCGGGCTCAAGCTCAAACAGCCCAGAGATACGACCCCACACTAGGTCGGCTTCGTTGCTTGCGAAGCCTTCATTGCGCAGGTCCTGCCCTTCCTTGGTGACTCGCTGGAGTTCCTGCTGCGCTTGGTTCGCCCGCTCGCGCAACGCAACCAGTTCTTCAATGACCTCCTTGGGGGTGGTTCCCTTCAGCTGCAACTGAGCCGCATACCTCTGACAAAGCTCAACCGCGCTCGCCGCCCGCCGTGCTTCTTTCGCTTCGTCTCCAGCCAGGCGCAGCGACTCCGCAAGAGCCTTGATCTCTTGAGTGCTCTCCGGCCCTGACGTGATCTCCTCGATGAGATGCATCAATTCGCCGCTGGCGTGTACCGTGCGGCAAACCGGGCACATGTCCGGGTTCTCCGACGATTTGAGCGCTTCCGTCGCTGCGTCCTTAAGCTTCGCGGCCGCTGCGGCACGGGCCGAAGCGGCCCTGCCGTGAAGGTCCAGGGCTTGCTGGGCGCGATCGAACCTCACTTGGGCGGCAGCGGCCGCTTCGCCTGCAGCCTGCACGGCATCTTGCAGTTGGAGAGGCGCATACTGCTGCGGAACCTGCGGCAGGTCTCCGGCGATCAGGCCTCCAAGACGCGTGGCCAGTTGCTCTGAAACCTCGCGGGCCGACTTGTATCGCCGACGCACGTCATGAAAACCAGCGGACTCATAGGCAATCCAGCGGTCGAGGCTTCTGACGATGGCTTCAAGCTCCTCAATCCTCGAGACAAGTCGCTTCTCTTCCCCAACGTGCCCCGCGCGCTGCGTCTCCGCCGGCTTTGCGTTGCTGACCGCGGCCTCCAGTTGCACAGAGCGCTGCTCGACATCTCTGATAGTTCGAGCTGCGGCTCCCAGGGAGACTAGCGCTTGCACGTGCGCCAGCGCGGCGTGAAGCTCCTGACCTTCCCTCGGCGTTGGCGCGCTGACTTCAGATGGCCGCTTCCAACCGAGGCCTGCCAGCGCGGCTCGATAGGCGTCCGTCAGCGTTTTCGCCTTGGAAGGCTTGTCCTGCAACTCCTTCAGCCGTCGCTCCAACACCATCAACTCCGCCTGCAGCCCATCGGCGCGGCGCTGCGCTTTGTCCCAAGCCTTGTCCACGTCGACTCGAATCTTCTGAAAGTAGTCAAACGTTGTTGCAGCTGACGAGCCGACCAACAGCCGGCTCAACTCAGTCGTGATGTCATCTGGCTTTAGATTGCCGGACAGGCGATACGCCGCATCAGTATCGAGAAAGTTGTAGAGCGAGAAGCTGTCGACGATATCGATAACGTTGTGCTCCTTGCGGTTGTACCAAGCAAGATTTCGAGCCTTGAGGCGAGGGCCTTCTCCTGTGGACGAGACCTCGATGGTGCTACCACCCGCGCGGGGCAGCAGCTTCCCTTTGAGACGAACTGGGCCGACGGTCGAGCTTCTGCGGTTGTTTCCGCAGTAGAAGTACTCGACAGCCTCAAGCAGAGATGTTTTTCCGCTGCCGTTGGCGCCCACGAGCAGCGTGACGTCGCCGAAGTCATAGGTCTTGCCGTTGTGTATCGGCCGGAACGTAGCGATGTTCAGGCTGATCAGCTTCGCCGTCGCCAGCGACGTGTCGGCAGCGTTCAGCTCCTTCACCTGCGGCTTCCCGTTCGAAGCCGCACCTGCTTCACGCTGGGCAATCTTCTCCACCACGGTAGTACGAGGGGTAGGAGCGTCGAGCAACAGCTCGAGCCCAGCCGCTGACAGTCGTTGCCGCCAGTCCGTCAGCACGTCATACGTGCTTCCGTGCTCTGCTGCCTCGAACAGCTTCGGCCCTCCGAGCAAGGATTCAAGGTCCTCCTGCGAGATGACGCGCTTGCGCGCGTAGTCCTTGTCAGCTTCGATTGCAGCCTTTGCAGCAGCAAACCGAGGATTTGCTTTGGAGTTGGGCCCGGCAACGAAGTAGAGGTACTTGTTCCAGCGCAGGTCACCACGCGTCTCGAAGAAGTCGTCAGCGAGGATTCGCTCCTGGAAGTCGCGCAGGTGCAGCGAGCGCTCCACCACTTCATCAGCGAAGTCCACATAAGCAACAGCGTAGGTCTTTTCGCCAAGCTTCTTCTCGCCGCGCACGACAGAGTCGTCAACGTCGTGAAGCCCAACGAGAAGATGGTTTAGCGCATCGCGTGCAGCTTGCATCTCAGGCATGTCACTGCTCCCCAGTGATGGATGCCATGCTGCTTCCATCGTAAGTAAATTGAACCTGCTGCTTGATGTCGAAGAACTTTGTCTCACCAGCGACCGAGCGATAGCAGATGGCCACGCGAGTCTCGTTGCCCTTGTTCTCTCGCCGCAGGAGTTCGAACGCGTTTTCGCTAATCGTCTTGACTACATCCAGTGGCGGGCTTTCGCCGAGGTAGGCCACCAGCGCCGGACGCGCGCCGGCCTTTGTCACGTTGGTGTTAGGTGATTGAGGCGACCAGCTGATAGAGGTTCCGCCGCCGGCGAGGTCCTTGATTTGCGGCGGCAATGTCGCCGTCTGGAGGATGTGTCCCAAGACCGTAACGCGGCTGATGCGCTTCTGACGTTCCTCGGAGGCTGCGGTGTCCCGGTCGAGCTGAAGAGTGGCCCGGCCCACGACTTCGGTCTCTGGGATACGGCACACGTCCAGGTTGTCCACGCGGTGCCACTGCTCCTTCATGGTGTGAGGTCCGCATGAAAGCGAGATGGCGCGTTCAATGTGCAGCCGGTTCTTGATGTCCGTCAGGCTCTGGAACGCTGCGGTGACTTCTGGGCTCGCGTTAATTATTGCGCCCCACCCCGTCTCCGGGCAGTTTGCGTTCTCCTGCCATGTGCAAGCGTCGGCGTTCCATGTGAGCCGCGAATCAAGTTGCGGCCCGATGAGCACGTCCTGGACCGCGGCGCCGTCTTGCAGAACTTTAGGGACCGTCAGCGCAAAAACGGCCTCGTCATAGTGGAAGTGCAGGACGTGCCGCTTCTTTTCATGCCGCGTGTAGTAAAGGCCCTTGGCCTCGTTGCTGGCAACCTCGTCATCTTTCACCGAGCAGCGTCGCTCGGGCACGTACCAGGCCGAACCGCTCTCGTTCTTCCACTCGTGCGGCGCCTGGCCCGATGCATCGTGTTGGACGATGTTCTGAGCCCAGTTCAAGCAGATGATGTCGCAGTCGGTCGTGACCGGACTGCGCCGGAAGACCTCATTCCGGTATCGGCGGTAGTCGGTCTGCTTGGGCTTTGGGTTCAATTGAATGTGGATGAGGACGGTCCTGTCCGACAATTTCTTGATCGCAGCAGCGTCCTCGCCAAGGTCCAGCGCGTCCGAGCAAATGATGGTCGAGAGCTTGATGTAGCCATCCTTGCCCTGGAACCTGTAAACGGCGCGGCCGCAGCGCAATTGCTTGTTCTCAAAGCCGTGCTCGTCGCGTGACGGCGCGGTCTTGAACTGGAACAAGACAACCCGCTGGAAGTTGTTGTCGGCGTCCCGGGTGACGAAGCAGTAGGCGACAGGGTCGAAGTAGTTGCCCTGAACTGCCGGAGCCGGGTCCTCTTCGTAGATGACGTCGCAATGCCCGGCGCAGTCCTTCTTGAAGCTGGCGAGCTGTGTGGGCGTCATGCTTTCGCACCCAAGCACCCAGATGGCGCCCTCAGCGGGGAATGGCCCACCCTGCGCCGCCTTCGCCAGCGAAATCACCGGAAGGAAGTACTCAGGCGTGACCACAAGCTGGTCGCCGCGTTGTGCAGCCAGTGTGAGGAAGGCGTCGGCCTGGGCGGCCGCGCCTGCCAGGTTTAGGGGGCCAATTCGCTGGGTATCAGCGTAGATAGGCCCCGATGGCTGAAGAAGCAGCGCGCGGTAGCTCTGATGCGATGCCTGGAGCAGCGCCAAGTCTGGCGTCTCCAGACCCCGCAAGGCAAGAACATCTTCGATGTCTCTGATGAAAACAGGCGAAGCCACTTTCCTCCCTCAGGCAGTATCCGCCTTTGATTGTGAAATGGTAGCAAATTGTTGCAGGCGGGTGGTGCCACCAAGAGCGACTGGAAGTCGCTTCCGGCCAAGAGCCTCTGGACAACTGGCGAGGGACCACCAATGTCTAAGCGTGGTACCGCCGCTCGCGGTTCAGCTTCATCGCTGAACGACAGTTTTAGATCGCCGAATTGGGCGAGTCGATGGACCGCAACCGCTGCACCCCGGCCGTTTGCTACTGCGACGCCGCTGGAAACGGACATTGAATGCATGCCACCAGAGGGTACCTCAACCCTCTTTTGTGGCTGGTCTTAGTCCCGATCCCGGTCGGCGGCATAGCGCCCTGAGCAGTAATAGCAGCGGTACTCCACGCCGTGTTCGTCATTCCAAGTTTCTAGGTCGCCGGACGTCATATGCGCGCCGCAGATCGAGCAGTTGGCAGGCAAATCATCCCCATCCTCGTTTTCACAGAAAGTACAGCGATAGCCCGTTCCAGATTCCTCGTTGACCACCATCGTGTGGTTGCCGCACGCTTCGCAATCCATGCGGACAGGGTCAGCTTCAGGATCCATCGGGTCGATGGGGTTCGCCTCCTCAACCTCATCAGCCTTCTTGAGGGCATCGTGTAGCTTGAACTGGTACTCGTCGGAGAGAACTGAGAAGATTGCTTTGGTTTCTTCCGGCATTCGCTTCTCAACGTCTACGACTCCGTAGTAATCGAGGAACTCCAGAACCGAGCGGAAAAGACGGCCGATGGCGATCCGAGCAGTAGGCACGTCCATCTCGAACTTATGGTGCTCAATATCGTTCCGCAGCCTCTTCAGCCACTCCAAATCCTTCCTGAAATCTCCAGCAACGGCGTCCTTTTCTTCGTTATTGATGAAGTTGACTGCCTCCCAAAGGCCGATGGTCTTAGCAGTCGCCGGGTCGATCTTTGCTGCGAAAGGGTTAGCGTAAATCAGTAGGGGGTGCTTCTCCGTGATGTGGTGCTTGAAGATCAGTTCAATGAAGTGCGCCATGTGGAGTACGCAGAACTTGTAGGCCTTCTGGTCACCTTCGTCCCCCTCTTGGAACTTCTTCAGCGCCTCTTCTAGGCTGTCCATCGCGTTGCCAAGCAAATCCAGCTTGTGACTCATGTGACCAACCTCCAATCTTTGTCTTTCGATAGTAAATGCTAGCTGCAGACAGGCGTCCGCTTCCGCTGCATTGCTGTCAGAGAGGACACCTCTCCTTGCGATCGTCGCCAGGATATTTCAGGCCTACTAGGCTTCACCGCGTCAGATCTTGCCGGCCTGTCCTGAACTCAATATAGATGATCTTGGCCAAATGAGTTTTAGTTCGATGTCGGCTTATCGAGCATCGCAACTGAAATAGCTTGTATCGACTTCCCCTGCGTGGCACCGCGTTAGCTCTTGAAGTCAGCCACGCGCTCAGAAGCTTGCTCGCGGCTATGCAAAGTCTCTCGATCATGGTTCTCCTTTCAAGATATTGCTCCGTACCTTGATGGTCCCTCGACTTGACTTGCATACAACTCTTTCAAATGTCATGTGCTACGCGTATAGAAGAGGTTTCTTCAATTTCTGCGTCTACTTCGCCGCCGATTTCAGTTTTCCTGTCCAAATTGTTGGGTCTCCGAGCCTGCACCTAGGCTGGGAAACGGCACAAGCTCCGTAGATTCAGCGCATCAATTTCGCCAAAGCGTGCAACATATTCGCTTACCTCCAAGATTCGTCAAAGTTAGGCTCTAACTTTGGTACAAATTTGGTCTAACTTTGGTGGTGCCCACCCGGCGAGGTGTCCCTCGCACACCACGGGGTGCTGTACCTCGACGAGCTGCCGGAGTTTCCGCGGGTCGCCCTGGAAGCCCTGCGCGAACCGCTGGAGACCGGGCGCATCACCATCGCGCGTGCGGCGCGGCGGGCCGAGTTTCCGGCGCGCTTCCAGCTGGTGGCGGCGATGAACCCCTGCCCCTGCGGATACCTGGGTTCGGCACAGCGTACCTGCCACTGCACACCGGATCAGGTGGCGCGCTACCAGGGGCGGCTCTCCGGACCGCTGCTGGACCGCATCGACCTGCATGTACCCGTCGGGGCGCTACCCGCCGGTGAGCTGCTGCAGCCCAAGGCGGCAGAAAGCACCGCCGTTGTGCGGGCGCGCTGCATCGCCGCCCGTGAGCGCGCCCTGGCCCGCCAGGGGCGGCCCAATCACGCCCTGAACGGGCAGGACATCGACAGGCACACCCGTCCCGAAGACGCCGCCCTGCGCTTTCTGGACACGGCGGCGGCACGCCTGGGCTGGTCAGCGCGCGGACTGCATCGCACGCTTCGCGTGGCCCGCACCATCGCCGACCTGGCCGATGCGCCACGCATCAGCGTGGAGCACATGGCAGAGGCGCTGCAGTACCGCCAGATCAGCTTGCGCCCTGCATGAGGACCGTGCGACGGCGCAATGCCAGCGAGAAATACACGCCCACCGCCACCAGCACGGCGCTGCCGAGCGCGATCACCGCGGTGGAACCGAGCACGCCCACCAGGGCCGCCGCCAGCAGCACGCCGATGGACTGCCCCATGAAGAGGAAGGAAGCGAACAGCGAGACCGCCGTGCCACGCGCGTGCGGCGCCATCTGCGTGGCATTGGTCTGCATGGTGTTGTGGAACATGAAAAAGCCAAAGCCCGCCACCAGGCTGGCCGGCAGGCTGGGCCACCACAGCGGCGTGAAGGCAATCACCAGCGAGCTCAGGCCCAGCAGCGTGACCCCGGTGCGCGCCAGGCCATGTTCGCCCAGGCGCGGGATCAGCCAGCGCGCCACGGCCATGTAGGCCATGCCCCCCAGGCCGAACAGCGCGACGACCGCACCCGCCGCCGACAGCGAGAGCCCCAGCTCGTGGTGCAGGTGCGAGGCCCAGATCGCCAGCACGCCAAAGCCCGAGGCGCCCTCGATCAGGGCGACGATCAGCACGACGCGCGACCAGCGCCCGGTGATGATCTCCAGGGCCTGCCGCCCGTAGGCCGGCTGTGGGGGTGGCGCTGTCGGCTGCGCGGCGGGAGCAGCCAGCGCCTGCTCGGCGCGCTGGCGCCGGCCATCGCGCCACAGCAGCAAACCCACGACACCGAACAGCAGGGTCATGAAGACGAAAGCCCAGCGCCAGCCCAGGGTGTCGGTGAACAC
>JAIERT010000194.1 GCA_019746735.1 Burkholderiaceae bacterium
TGCCGGTGCTGCTGACGCAGACCATCATCCTGTTCCAGGACACCTCGCTGGTCTATGCCATCGGCGCCTATGACCTCCTCAAGGGCTTCACCAACGCCGGCAAGATCTATGGCCGGCCCGAAGAGGCCTATCTGCTGGCCGCCGTCGTGTATTTCGTGATCTGTTTTGCGCTGTCCTGGAGCGTCAAGCGCCTGCAGGCCAAGATCGCCATCGTGCGCTGAGTTCGGAGAAGAAATGGACCCCCAAGCTCACATTCGTTCGCGGCCCCCCGAGGGGGCGCAGGCCTCCTTTGAGGCGGCTCTACAGGAGACCTGACATGATTGAAATCAAGAACGTATCCAAGTGGTATGGCCCGGTACAGGTGCTCAACAACTGCTCGGTCAACATCGCCAAGGGCGATGTGGTGGTGGTCTGCGGCCCCTCGGGCTCGGGCAAGTCCACGCTGATCAAGACCGTCAACGGCCTCGAGCCCATCCAGCAGGGTGAGATCTTCGTCGACGGCGTGCCCCTGCACGACCCCAAGACCGACCTGCCCAAGCTGCGCAGTCGCGTGGGCATGGTGTTCCAGCACTTCGAGTTGTTCCCGCACCTGAGCGTCACGGAGAACCTCACCATCGCCCAGGTCAAGGTGCTGGGCCGCAGCATCGACGAGGCCCAGGTCCGCGGTCTCAAGATGCTGGACCGTGTGGGCCTGATGGCGCACAAGGACAAGTTCCCGGGGCAGCTCTCGGGCGGCCAGCAGCAGCGCGTGGCCATTGCCCGTGCCCTGTCCATGGACCCCATCGTCATGCTCTTCGACGAGCCGACTTCGGCGCTGGACCCCGAGATGGTGGGCGAGGTGCTGGACGTGATGGTGACCCTGGCCAAGGAAGGCATGACCATGATGGTGGTCACGCACGAGATGGGCTTTGCACGCAAGGTCGCCAGCCGCGTGATCTTCATCGACGTCGGCGGCCGCATCCTGGAAGACTGCAGCAAGGACGAGTTCTTCGGCCACCCCGAGAACCGCCAGCCGCGCACCAAGGACTTCCTGAACAAGATCCTGCAGCACTGAACTGTCGGCCCTACAATCGGTTCCATGTTCTCCGACGCCCGCATGCCCTCCCTGCGTGCCTGCTTCCTGCAGGCGCCGCATGCGCGTGCCTGGACGCCCTGCCTGCTGCCGCAGGCAGAGTCCTGAGCCCGGCGATCCACCTCCTTCCCCTTTTTCGCGCCGACACTGGATCACCGGGCCGCCTCAGGCGCCGCTGGCCCGGCTTCCCCGGGCCTTTACCGGAGCGTTTCCATGTCCTTTTCAGATACCGCCCGCCTGCTGAGCGAGCTGGACCATGCCCGCATCCTGCGTCTGCTGCCGCAGCGGGGTGTGCCCGAGTCCCTCAGTGAGCTGCTGCACGGCGCCGAGCTGCTGGCGCCGCGTGAACTGCCGCCCCAGGTGGTCACCATGCACAGCCACCTGCTGGTCGAAGACCCGGCCAGTGGCGCCCGCCAGGAGCTGACCCTGAGCTATCCCATCGACGCCGATCCGGCCCAGGGCCGGGTTTCCGTGCTCTCCCCCGTGGGGACCAGCCTGCTGGGCCTGGAAGAGGGCGAAACCGCCGATTGGCGCACGCCCGATGGCCGCCGGCACGCGCTGCGCCTGGTGCGCATCCTCTACCAGCCCGAGGCCAGCGGCGACTACCTGCGCTGAGGATCGGGCGGCGGGCTTGGGTGCGACAATCACGCCATGGATACGCTGACCCTCACCCGCCCCGACGACTGGCACCTGCACGTGCGCGACGGCGCCGCCCTGGCCGCCGTCGTGCCGCACACGGCGCGCCAGTTCGGCCGCGCCATCATCATGCCCAACCTCAAGCCCCCGGTCACCACGGCCAACGAGGCCGCGCACTACCGCGCGCGCATCCGCGCCGCGGTCCCCGCGGGCGTGGACTTCGAGCCGCTGATGACGCTCTACCTCACCGACAAGCTGCCGCCCGAGGAGATCGAGCGCGCCAAGGCGGCGGGCGTGGTGGCCTGCAAGCTCTACCCGGCTGGCGCCACAACCAACAGCGATGCCGGCGTGACCGACATCCGCAAGACCTACAAGACGCTCGAAGCCATGCAGCGCGAGGGCCTGCTGCTGCTCGTGCACGGTGAAGTCACGAGCCCCGAGATCGACCTCTTCGACCGCGAAGCCGTCTTTATCGAGAAGCAGCTGCAGCCGCTGCGCCGCGACTTCCCCGAGCTCAAGATCGTGTTCGAGCACATCACGACGAAAGAGGCCGCCCAATACGTGATGGGGAGCGACCAGTACACCGGCGCCACCATCACGGCGCACCACCTGCTCTACAACCGCAACGCCATCTTCACGGGTGGCATCCGCCCGCACTACTACTGCCTGCCCGTGCTCAAGCGCGAGACGCACCGGCAGGCCCTGGTGGCCGCGGCCACGAGTGGCAGCCCCAAGTTCTTCCTCGGCACCGACAGCGCGCCGCATCCGGCGCATCTGAAGGAGCACGCCACGGGCTGCGCCGGTTGCTACACCGCGCATGCGGCCATCGAGATGTACGCCGAGGCCTTTGACAGCGTGGGCCGGCTGGACAAGCTCGAAGGCTTCGCCAGCTTCCACGGCGCCGATTTCTACGGCCTGCCGCGCAACCGCGGCACCATCATGCTGCGACGCGAGAGCTGGACGCCGCCCGAGAGCTTTGTCTTCGGCGAGGCCGAGCTCAAGCCGCTGCGCTCGGGCGAGGCCTTGCCCTGGAGAATGGTGTGAGTTCGCGCGAGGCATCGCGGCCCGAAGCGCATATCGCGCTGCTGATCGATGCCGACAATTCGCCGGCGACCAAGATCGATGTGATCCTGACCGAGCTGTCGACCTTTGGCGTGACCAATGTCCGGCGTGCCTACGGAAACTGGAAAAAGTCCGAGCTCAAGGGCTGGGAGGAGAAGCTGCACGAGCATGCCATCCGTCCCATGCAGCAGTTCGACTACTCCAAGGGCAAGAACGCCAGCGACATGGCCATGGTGATCGATGCACTGGAGTTGCTCTACACGGACCGTCCGGATGCCTTCGGCATTGTTTCCTCCGACGCGGACTTCACGCCGCTGGTGATGCATCTGCGCGCCAAGGGGGCGGCAGTCTACGGCTTTGGTGCCCAGAAGACGCCGGAGCCTTTTGTCAACGCCTGCTCGCGCTTTCTGTATCTCGACAAGCTGGGTGCGGAGGACGCGGCGGAGTCGGGCGAAGTCGCACCGGCGACGCCCTTGCGTGTTCCCACGGCCCAGCTCAAGCAGGACGCCAAGTTGGTGACCTTGCTCCGCAACGCGGTGCAGGCGGCTGCGGACGAGAACGGCTGGGCGCGCGTCGGCGCGGTCGGCCAGCAGATTGGGAATCAGGCCTCTTTCGATTCGCGCAACTACGGCTATGCCACCCTGACCAAGCTGCTGGCGGCCACCCAGCTGTTCGAAATGGCCAACGAGGGTACGTCCCTGGTGTCGGTTCGTGACAAACGCCAAGCCAAGGCCTCTCGCCCCGCATGAGTCGGCGGAGCTGGCGGCCATCGACTGGGCTGCGCCCTGGCTGACGCCTTACCGTGCCCTCGGCGCACCACTGGCGCAGGCCGTGGGCACCGGGCGCAGCAGCGCTGCGGTGCTCGATGCGGCCGGCGGCCCGGTGCGTTTCGTGCCGCAGGAGATGCTCGCACCAGGTATGGCTTACGAGCCCTTCATCTTCGAGACCGGGCAGGTCCCGACGCGCGAGGGCCTGCACGATTTCTTCAATGGTCTCGCCTGGCTGCATTTCCCCCAGACCAAGCGCCGTCTCAACGCGCTGCAGGCAGCCGCCATCGCGAGCGACGGCATCGGTCCGGTCCGCGGGCCGCTGCGCGATGCCCTCACGCTGTTCGACGAGAACGCCGCGCTGCTGCAGGTGCCCGAGGCACTTTGGGCGGCCTTGTGCGCGCGCGACTGGCGCCGCCTCTTCGTTGACCAGCGAGCGCTCTGGCAACAGGCCCGTGTGACGCTGTTCGGCCATGCCTTGATCGAAAAACTGGTGCAACCGCGCAAGGACATCACGGCCCATGTCTATCGCGTGCCGTTGGACGTGGCGCCCGCGTCGCTCGACGCCTGGCTGGCGGGTGAGCTGATGCCCGAGCGGCTGGCGCGCAAGCCGTTTCAGCCTCTGCCCGTGCTGGGCGTGCCGGGCTGGTGGCCGGCCAACGAAACGTCTGCTTTTTATGAGGACACGCAGGTTTTCCGGCCACGCCGTACCCCGGCGACCGCGCCGGAATAGGCATTTCGCTACACCCGGCAGTGGGAATGCACCGCTGCACTTGATTTCGGCCTTTTCGCCCTTACCATTCGCGCCATCGGTCCCACTGTGTCGGACTGTTCCTGAAGGAAACCATGAAACGCATCATCCTGTTCGTCCTGACCAACCTGGCTGTGGTGGTCGTGCTGGGCATCGTGGCCAGCCTGCTGGGCGTCAACCGCTTCCTCACCGCCAACGGCCTCAACCTGGGCATGTTGCTGGGTTTCGCCCTCATCATGGGCTTTGGCGGTGCCATCATCTCCCTGCTGATCAGCAAGCCTGTGGCCAAGTGGAGCGCGGGCGTGCAGATCATCGAGCAGCCGCAGACGCCCGATGAAGCCTGGATCGTCAACACCGTGCGCAAGTTCGCCGACCAGGCCGGCATCGGCATGCCCGAGGTCGGCATCTTCGAGGGCGACCCGAACGCCTTCGCCACCGGCGCCTTCAAGAACTCGGCCCTGGTGGCCGTGTCCACGGGCCTGCTGCGCAACATGACGCGCGAAGAGGTCGAGGCCGTGATCGGCCACGAGGTGGCGCACATCGCCAACGGCGACATGGTCACCATGACGCTGATCCAGGGCGTGATGAACACCTTCGTGGTCTTCATCAGCCGTGTGGTCGGCTATGCCGTCGACAGCTTCCTGCGCAAGGGTGATTCCGAGAACACCGGCCCTGGCATTGGCTACTTCGTCACCACCATCGTGATGGACATCGTGCTCGGCTTCCTGGCTGCCATCATCGTGGCCTGGTTCTCGCGCCAGCGCGAGTTCCGCGCCGACGCCGGTGCCGCCCAGCTCATGGGCCGTCGCCAGCCCATGATCAACGCTCTGGCGCGCCTGGGGGGCCTGCACACGGCCGAGCTGCCCAAGAGCATGGCGGCCATGGGCATTGCCGGTGGCATCGGCCAGCTGTTTTCGACGCACCCGCCGATCGAAGAGCGCATTGCCGCACTGCAAAGTATGCAAGGGTGAACGAAACCTCTTTGTGGCCCCGCGGGCAAACCCTGCCCCGGGGCCTTTTCTTTGGGCTTGCGCGGGGCAGGCCGCACGCCCAAAATGAGTGCAGGCGCCGGGCCGATCGGAGCCTAGCCCTGCCCTCATGACCTCTGCTGCACCTGAGTCCCTCCGCGCGAAGGCGGCCGCCCTCGGCTTCCTGCCGCGTCTGTGGCTGGCAGTCGTGCTGCTCAACATCGTCCTCATCGGTTTCGCGATCTGGGCCCTGGATCAGAGCCGTCTGCGCTTCGAGGAGCGAGCTGCCGTGATGGTGGACAACCTCTCTCGCCTGATGGAGCAGGATATCGCCGCCTCCGTGCGTGTGATTGATCTTGCCTTGCTGGCCGTGGGCGACGAGGTTCTGCGTGCCGATGGCAGCGCGCGCATCAATACCCTGATCGAGGAGAAGCTACGACGCCTGCCTGAACTCGACGGTCTGCGCGTGGTCGATGCTCAGGGAGATCTTCGCCATGGTACTGGAGTCACGAGCCGGACCCGGGTCAATGTTGCAGACCGCGACTATTTCATCCGCCTGCGCGACGATGCCGAGGTCGGCCTCGTCGTGAGCCAGCCTGTCAAAGGCCGTCTGAGTGGCAAATGGGTGATCAATCTGGCGCGTGGCCTGCGCGCACCCGATGGGCGTTTCCAGGGTGTGGTCCAGGGCTCGCTACCGCTGCATCACATCATCGCACGCCTGGTCCCGTTGCAGTTTGGCACCGGTGGTTCCTTCACGGTCTTTGACGCGGATTTCCGTCTGGTCGTGCGCCATCCTTCGCCGGAGGGGGTGGCCGAGGCCGTGGGCATGCCCTTCGGATCACCCGAGTTGCGCCAGCGCGTGAGTAGCGGTCAACGCAGCGGCGTCTACAAGGCGCGCTCCATCGTAGACGGCATCCAGCGCACCTCTTCGTTTCGTCGCATCACCGGTACAGACATGTACCTGGTGATCGGCCTGGCAGAGGACGATTACCTGGCCGCCTGGCGCGAGGAGTTGAGCAAGGCCATCGGTGTGGCCCTGCTGTTTCTGTTCACTAGCCTGGCCGTGGCCTGGTTGATCCGCCGCTCATGGCAGCGCCAGACCGTTGCAACGCTGGCGTTGGAGCAGGCCTATCGCACGCTGGAAGCCGAAAAACAGTTCAACCAGACCATCATCCGCTCCTCGCCCTTTGCCATCTACACGCGCGACCGCGAAGGCATCGTCACAGCCTGGAACCCGGCGGCCGAGAAGTTGTTCGGCTGGCGTGCCGAACAGGTGCTGGGCCGCCCGCTGCTCAGCGTGCCGGCGAACCGGCGGCGCGAGACGGCTGAGCTGCGCGAGCGCGTGCTCGGTGGCGAGAGCATCCTGGACATGGAGGTGCAGCGCCAGAAGGCCGACGGCACGCTTTTCGATCTGAGCACCACGCTGGCGCCGCTGCGTGACGCCAGTGGCGACATCCATGGCTATCTCGCCATCGCGGCCGACATCACGGCGCGCAAGGCCGCCGAGCGTCAGGTGGAGTTTCTGGCCTACCGCGACGTGCTGACCGGTCTGCCCAACCGCCTGTTGCTGCAGGACCGTTACAGCCAGGCGGTAGCCCATGCCGAGCGCACGCAGCGTCGCCTGGCTCTGCTGTTCCTGGACCTGGACAACTTCAAGACCATCAACGACTCGCTGGGCCATGCCGTGGGCGACGCCCTCCTCAAGGAGATCGCGGTACGCCTGAGCGAGTGTGTGCGCGAGACCGACACCATCAGCCGCCAGGGCGGTGACGAGTTCCTCATCGTGCTGTCGGACCTCAGCGGTACCGAGGCCATCGTGCCCGTGCTGCTCAAGATCCGTGAGCGGCTGCAGGCCCCCTTCCTCATCGATGGCCATGAGCTCAGCACCTCGGCCTCGATCGGCGTGGCGCTGTACCCGGACGACGGGCGTGATTTCGAGACCCTGCACCAGAAGGCCGACACCGCCATGTACCGGGCCAAGGACGCAGGACGCAACCACTACCGCTTCTTCGACGAGCAGATGAACGTGGAGGCCGTCGAGCATCTGCGGACCAAGAACGGACTGCGTCGCGCGCTGGAGCGCGGCGAGTTCGAGCTGCACTACCAGCCGCAGATCGCGCTGGACAGCGGTCGCGTCGTGGGGGTCGAGGCCCTGCTGCGCTGGCGCCACCCTGAGCAGGGGCTGATCCCGCCGGGGCGCTTCATTCCCGTGGCCGAGGATGGCGGCCTGATCGTGCCGATCGGTGAATGGGTGCTGGAGGAGGCCTGCCGCCAGGCCATGGCCTGGCGCGCGCAGGGCCTGCCGCCGCTGGTCATGGCGGTGAATCTCTCGGCCGTGCAGTTCCGCCGCGGTGAGTTGCAGCCTGCGATCACCCGCATCCTGCAGCGCACCGGTTTCGATCCGCGCCTGCTGGAGCTGGAGCTGACCGAGTCCATCATGATCCACGACGCCGAGGCGGTGCTGGCCAGCGTGCGCCAGCTCAAGCAGCTCGGCATCCGGCTCTCGATCGACGACTTCGGCACCGGCTATTCCAGCCTGTCCTATCTCAAGCGTTTCGACGTCGACAAGCTCAAGATCGACCAGGGCTTCGTGCGCGACCTCGCGCGCAACCCGGACGACGCGGCGATTGTGCGTGCCATCATCCAGATGGCGGTCAGCCTGGGCCTGCAGACCATCGCCGAAGGCGTGGAGGATGTCGAGGCGCTGGTGCTGCTACGGCAGTTTGGTTGCCACGAGGCGCAGGGTTATTACTTTGCAAGGCCCATGGAGGCGCAGGCTCTGGCAGACTATGTGCAGCACTCGGTGCAGACACCACCGAACTTCGAGAACACGGGGGCCTTATGAAGCAACACCGCCGTTGGCTGCTGATCACCCTGTGCGCCGTTCTCAGCGGCGCCGCCTGGGCACAGTCGCCCCAGACCTGTGAACAGGCCTGGGCGCAGTACAACGACTTCAAGAAGGACAACACCATGGAGCCCGAGCGCTACGCCTACACGGTGTATGGCGCCAACGTGCGGGCCCTGTGCGGGGCCGCCGCGCTGCCGGTGCCCCCAGGCGTCGATACGCCGCCCCGCATCCAGCGCAAACCTCCGCCGCCTCCGCCCAAACCGCCGCAGACCCCCCCGGCGCCGAAGTAGGCGTCGCTGTCAGCCGGCCAGGTCCTGCGCCAGCGCTTCGGCCACCTTGACGCCGTCCACGCCCGCCGAGAGGATTCCGCCGGCGTAGCCCGCGCCTTCGCCCGCCGGGTAGAGGCCGCGCACATTGAGGCTCTGCAGATCCTCGCCGCGCGGGATGCGCAAGGGTGAGGAGGTGCGGGTCTCCACGCCGGTGAGCACGGCATCGGCCATGTCATAGCCCTTGATCTTGCGCCCGAAGACCGGCAGCGCCTCGCGCATGGCCTCGATGGCATAGGCGGGCAGGGCGGGCTGCAGGTCGCCCAGTTTCACGCCCGGTTTGTAGGAGGGCAGTACACCGCCAAAGTCTGTGGAGGGCCGGCCGACCAGGAAGTCGCCCACCAGCTGGCCCGGTGCCTCGTAGCTGCTGCCGCCCAGCACATAGGCCTGCGCCTCCAGCTTGCGCTGCAGCACGATGCCTGCGAGCGGGTGGTATTGCGGGGGCTGCTGGTGCCGCAGTTCCGCGGCCTGCGCCGCATAGCGCGGTCCGTCTTCGGGGCCGAAGGCCGCGATCCAGTCCTCGACGGCCTGGCCATCCGGATAGTCCGGGGGTTCGATGCCCACGACCATGCCCGCGTTGGCGTTGCGCTCGTTGCGCGAGTACTGGCTCATGCCATTGGTCACCACACGCCCGGGCTCCGAGGTGGCGGCCACCACGGTGCCGCCCGGACACATGCAGAAGCTGTAGACCGCGCGGCCGTTCTTGGCGTGGTGCACCAGCTTGTAGTCGGCCGCACCCAGCAGCGGGTGGCCCGCGTACTTGCCCCAGCGCGCGCGGTCGATCACGCTCTGCGGGTGCTCGATGCGAAAGCCGATGGAGAAGGGCTTGGCCTGCAGGCTGACGCCGCGATCCCAGAGCATGGTGAAGGTGTCGCGCGAGCTGTGGCCCAGGGCCAGCACCGCGTGGCGGGCCGGCAGCGTATAGGTCTGCCCCGTCGCCTGGTCGAGCACGCGCAGGCCGCGCAATTGTTGGCCCCCACGCTTGCTCACTGCGTGTAGCCGCTGCCCCCCGAGGGGGCCATCGTCGCCTTGGGAGCGGCCCGGCGGCGACGGTTCGGCATCCGGTGCATCGTCGAGCAGCAGGTCGGTCACGCGCTGCTGGAAGCGGATCTCGCCACCCAGGGCCTCGATCTGCTCGCGGATGCCCTCGACGACTTTCACGAGCTTGAAGGTGCCGATGTGCGGATGCGCCTCGACCAGGATCTCGGGTGGTGCGCCGGCGTCGACGAACTCCTGCATGACCTTGCGGCCCAGGTGGCGCGGGTCCTTGATCTGGCTGTAGAGCTTGCCGTCGCTGAAGGTGCCCGCGCCGCCCTCGCCGAACTGCACGTTCGATTCGGGTTGCAGCACCTTCTTGCGCCACAGGCCCCAGGTGTCCTTGGTGCGCTCGCGCACGGTCTTGCCACGCTCCAGCACGATGGGCCGGAAGCCCATCTGCGCCAGCAACAGGGCTGCAAAGATGCCACAGGGGCCGAAGCCCACGACCACCGGGCGCTCCTGCAGGGTCGTCGGGGCCTGGACAGGGGGTCGGTAGACGAGGTCGGGGCTGGGACCGATGTGGGGATGCCGGTCGAACTGCGCAAGCAAGCGGGTTTCGAGTGCCGGCGCGAGTTCGACGTCGACGATGTAGACCTGCAGCAGCTCGGCCTTGCGCGCGTCGAAGCTGCGCTTGTAGACGGTGTGGTGGCGCAGCTCGCCCGGCGCGATGCCCAGCGTCTTGCAGATCAGCGTGGGCAGGGCTTCGGGCGCGTGCTCCAGCGGGAGCTTGAGTTCGGTCAGTCGGATCATGGCTTTCTTGGCTTGTGTTGATCAAGCAGAAGACCCCGTGATTATCCCTGTCTGCGCAACAGGGCGTTGGCTGAGATAATTCCGGATGTGAAGTCGGCCGGACCGCCGCTGGTGCAAGCTGGGAAACCAGGCACTGGAGGAACGTCCGGACTGCACAGGGCA
>JAIERT010000080.1 GCA_019746735.1 Burkholderiaceae bacterium
CGTTGGCGATGATGTCCAGCTTCTTCTGCACTTCGCCCTGCACGTTCTCGCTGCCGGCCGTGCCCAGCACGCCGCCCAGCGCGCCCTTGTTCACGGCCTGGCTGATGCTCTTGCAGGCGCGGGCCACCACTTCGAGCAGCAGCCGCAGCTCGGAGGGGATATGGCCATCGACGCGCTGCTGCTCGACCAGGTAGCGGGTCAGGGAGATCTTGGAACTCATGGGAATGTCCTTGTGGGGTCAGTCGGCGAGCGCACGCGTCACGACCTCGCGTACGTCGTTGCTCAGGTCGGGCTTGGCGGCGACGCGGGCGATGGCCTCACGCGCGGCGTGGCGGTAGGGCTCGGCGAGCTTCTTCCAGCGGTCGAGCGCACGCGCCAGGCGGGCGGCGACCTGCGGGTTGATGGCGTCGAGTTCGAGCACGCGCTCGCTCCAGAAGACATAGCCCGCCGCATCGGCGCGGTGGAAGGCGCCGGGGTTGGCGCTGCAGTAGCTGAAGATCAGGCTGCGCGCGCGGTTGGGGTTGCGCAGATTGAAGTCCGGGTGGCTCATGAGCTGGCGTACGGCCGGCAGCACCTGCCCACCGCGGTCGCTGGCACCGGCCTGCAGCGCGAACCACTTGTCCAGCACCAGGGCCTCTTCCTTGAACAGGCTGTGGAAGCGCTCCAGCGCGGATGCGGCCAGCGCATGGCCGCTGTGCACCAGAGCGGCCAGCGCGTTGAAGCGGTCGGTCATATTGCCCGCGTCCTTGAAGCGCTGGTAGGTCTTGCCGGGCCAGATCACGTCGCCCGTCTCGCGCGCCGCCAGGCACAGCATGGTGAGCGCCAGGCCGGTGAGGGCACGGCGGCCGCTGGAGACGGCGTCGGGGCGGTAGGCGCCGGTGTCGTGGTGCGTTTCGTAGGCCCAGACCCAGTCGTGCTGCAGTTCCAGCGCGAGCTGCTGGCGCATGGCCTCGCGCACGGCGTGTACGCGCTGCGGGTCCACCACCTCAAGCTGCTCGGCCATATAGGTTTCGGCCGGCAGGGTGAGCACCAGCTCCTTGAAGGCGGCGTCCAGCGTGGGATGGCGCAGCACCTGCCGCATGGCCCCGATGTAGGCCGCGTCCAGCACCCGGGCCTCGCCAGGCTGGGCATGGCTGCGGATGAAGGTCAGGGCGCGCTTGAGCGCCAGGCGCTGGCCGGCCTCCCAGCGGTTGAAGGGATCGGTGTCGTGGGCCAGCAGGGTCAGCAGCTGCGCGTCGCTGTAGTCGAAGGCCAGCACCACGGGGGCACTGAAGCCGCGCAGCAGCGAGGGCACGGGCTCGGCGTCCACCTGGACGAAGCGCAGGGTCTGGCTCGGCTCGGTCAGCACCACGGTGCGCGAGCTCGGGCCGGGTTCGGCCTCGCCTTCGAGCTGCAGGGGCAGGGAGCGCCCGTCGGTCGTCAGCAGGCCCAGACTGACCGGGATGACGAAGGGTTCCTTGACGGGCTGGCCCGGTGTGGGCGCGCAGGACTGGTCCAGCGTCAGTGTGTAGCTGCGGGTCGTGGCGTCATACGCCCCACGGGCAGACACCAGCGGCGTGCCGGCCTGGCTGTACCAGCGCTTAAACTGGGGCAGCAGGCGCGCGAGTTCGGAGCCCGGGTTGGCGTCGGCGATGGCCTGGGCGAAGTCGTCGCAGGTCACGGCCTGGCCGTCGTGGCGGTGGAAGTACAGCGCCATGCCCTTGGCGAAGCCCTCGCGTGACGTCAGCGTCTGCTGCATGCGCACGACCTCGGAGCCTTTCTCGTAGACCGTGACGGTGTAGAAGTTGTTGATCTCGATGTAGGAGTCCGGACGCACCGGGTGGGCCATGGGGCCGGCGTCCTCGGGGAACTGTGCGGTGCGCAACACGCGCACATCCTCGATGCGCTTGACGGCGCGGGCCGACAGATCGCCCGCCAGGTCCTGGCTGAACTCCTGGTCGCGGAAGACGGTCAGGCCTTCCTTGAGGCTGAGCTGGAACCAGTCGCGGCAGGTGACGCGGTTGCCCGTCCAGTTGTGGAAGTACTCGTGACCCACCACGCTTTCGATGTTGGCGTAGTCGGTGTCGGTGGCCGTGGCCTGGTTGGCCAGAACGTACTTGGTGTTGAAGATGTTCAGGCCCTTGTTCTCCATGGCGCCCATGTTGAAGTCGCTGGTCGCGACGATCATGAAACGCTCCAGGTCCAGCGGCAGGCCGAAGCGCGCCTCGTCCCAGGCCACGGAGGCCATGAGGGAGTTCATGGCGTGTTCGGTCTTGTCCAGGTCGCCGGGGCGCACATAGACCTGCAGCAGGTGCTGCTGGCCGTTGCGCGCGGTGATGCGCTGTTCACGTGCCACCAGCTGGCCAGCGACCAGGGCGAAGAGGTAGCAGGGTTTCTTGTGCGGATCGACCCATTTCGCAAAGTGGCGGCCGTCGTCCAGATCGCCCTGTTCGACCCGATTGCCGTTGGACAACAGCACCGGGTACTTTTTCTTGTCGGCACGCAGGGTCACCGTGTAGCTGGCCATCACGTCCGGACGGTCCAGGAAATAGGTGATACGGCGGAAGCCCTCGGCCTCGCACTGGGTGAAGAAGGAGTCGTTGCTCACGTACAGACCCATGAGCTTGCTGTTCTTCGCCGGGTTGCAGGTGGTGAAGATCTCGAGTTCAAAGGGCGCGTCGCCCTCGGGCAGGTTTTCCAGCACGAGCTGGCCACCGTCCATCTTGAAGCTCGTACCCTGCCCGTTGACCAACACGCGCGCGAGGTTGAGCTCCTCGCCATCTAGGCGCAGGGCCTGGGCCGCCACGGCCGGGTTGCGGCGCAGGGTCATCTTGTTGAGCACGCGGGTCTTGGCCGGGTCGAGGTCGAAGGTCAGTTCGACGCTGTCGATGAGATAGGCCGGCGCGGTGTAGTCCTCGCGCCGGATGACGGTGGCTTGTCCTTCACGCATGGTGATTCCTTAAACGCCTTGTTTCAGGGAGGCTTCGATGAAGGGGTCGAGATCGCCGTCCAGCACTTTCTGGGTGGCCGAGGTCTCGTAATTGGTGCGCAGGTCCTTGATGCGGCTCTGG
The DNA here is from genome assembly GCA_019746735.1 of Burkholderiaceae bacterium. GTDB lineage: Bacteria > Pseudomonadota > Gammaproteobacteria > Burkholderiales > Burkholderiaceae_C > Hylemonella. Next base: position 3,051 of record JAIERT010000080.1, read on the forward strand.
TCCAGCACGTAGGAGCGGATCTGGTGGCCCCAGCCCACGTCGGTCTTGCTGTCTTCGAGCTTCTGCTGTTCTTCCTGGCGCTTGCGCATCTCGTGGTCGTACAGGCGGCTGCGCAGGCGCTTCCAGGCCACGTCGCGGTTGCTGTGCTGGCTGCGGCCGTCCTGGCACTGCACCACGATGCCCGTGGGGATGTGGGTCAGTCGCACAGCCGAGTCGGTCTTGTTGATGTGCTGGCCGCCGGCACCGCTGGCGCGGAAGGTGTCGGTGCGCACATCGGCCGGGTTGATCTCGATCTCGATGGTGTCGTCGATCTCGGGGTAGACGAAGACGCTGGCAAAGCTGGTGTGGCGGCCGCCCGAGCTGTCGAAGGGCGACTTGCGCACCAGGCGGTGCACGCCGGTTTCGGTGCGCAGCAGGCCGAAGGCGTAGTCGCCCTCGATCTTGATCGAGGCGCTCTTGATGCCCGCCGTGTCACCCGGCGTTTCTTCTTCCACCGTGGCCTTGAAGCCCTTGCGTTCAGCGTACTTCAGGTACTGGCGCAGCAGCATGCTGGCCCAGTCGCAGGCCTCGGTGCCGCCAGCACCGGCCTGGATGTCCAGAAAGGCGGGCAGGGGATCGGCCGGGTTGTTGAACATGCGGCGGAACTCGAGCTTTTCCACGATCTCGGAGAGCTTGGCGGCTTCGGCGGCGATGGTCTCCAGGCCGGCCTGGTCGCCCTCTTCCTTGCTCATTTCATAGAGCTCGGTGTTGTCGGCGAGCTCGCTGGTGAGCTTGTCCAGCGTGACGACCACGTCGTCCAGGGCCTTCTTTTCCTTGCCCAGTTCCTGGGCGCGCTTGGGGTCGTTCCAGACCGTGGGATCTTCGAGCGAGGCGTTGACCGTCCTCAGCCGTTCAGCCTTGGCATCGTAGTCAAAGATACCTCCGGAGCTCGACCGTGCGCTGGCTCAGGTCGGCGAGTTTGGAACCAATGGCATTGATCTGTTCTGCGTCCATCATGGGGAATCCTGTCGGTGTTCTGTGCGGGGCGGGCTGCCGGCGGCAGCGTTCCAGACCCGAAACCCCGTATTTTAGGTTGTGGCGGCGTTGCTGCCACTCGGAACAGCATGGGGCGCTCAGGCGAGGAAGTTTTCGATCAGGGCGGCGAGTTGCTCGGGCTGGTCGTGGTGCAGCATGTGGCCGGCGTTCTGGATCCGGGCCTGCTGCAGCTGGGGCACGCTTTTGAGACGCTCATGGAACTCGGCCAGGGTGTATTTGCCCTGCCACCACTGCTCCATCTGGTTGTCGCTGGCCTCCACCGACAGCACCGGGGCGGTGATGGACGCGAAGGCGGCCAGCACCTCGTCCACGCGGTAGAGCTGGGCGTTGACGATCTTGTGGGCCGCGTCGCCCAGGATCTCCCACTGCCCGTGTGCGTTGGGCCGGGCCCATTGCCGGGCCAGCCACTGGGCCTTGTCCTCGGGCAGGCGCGGGTTGGTCTTCATGAGACGGCGCGCCACGCCGTCGGCATCGGCATAGCCTTTGAGGGCCAGTTCGCCGCGGTGCAGGCTCTTGAGCTCGTCCATCCACTGGGCGTAGCGCTTCGGTGCCTTGTCGGGCCGGGTGGCGGGCATGCCGAAGCCTTCGAGGTTGACCAGGCGCCGGATGCGCTGCGGCCGTACCCCGGCGTAGAGCATGACGACATTGCCGCCCATGCTGTGACCCACGAGATCGATAGGGCGGTCGCCGACGTAGTGGTCGAGCAGGAAGTCCAGATCGGCCAGGTAGTCCGGGAACCAGTAGTTGTCGTGGCCGGGGCAGTCCGTGAGGCCGAAGCCGCGCCAGTCGGCCGCAAGAATGGTACGACCCTCGAAGAAGGCCGGGCTGAAGGCGTCGACGACGAACTGGTAGGAGGCGGCCACGTCCATCCAGCCGTGCATGAGCACCAGCGGGGGGCGATCGGATTCGGCGGCGCCCCAGCGCAGCACGTGGTACTGGAGCTTGCGGATGGGGGCGAATTCGCTTTGGGCGGGGCGGTGGGCTTGGTACATTTGATTCATCCTGGAACAAGATCATAAGGAGGCGAACCATGGCGCGCAGTCAGCATGGTGACCATTACGAGGCCTTGCACCGCCAGTTCCACTGGGTGGTGCCGGCCCAGTTCAACATCGCCGAGGTCTGCGGTCGGCGCTGGGCGCAGGCCCCGGATGCCGGTCAGCGCATCGCTGTTCTGGCCGACGGCCCGGGCCAGCAGCCCCGCGCCCACAGCTATGCCGAACTGCAGCAGCAGGCCAACCGCCTGTCCCATGCCCTGGCGGGACTCGGGGTGCAGCGCGGGGACCGCGTGGCCATCGTGCTGCCGCAGCGCTTCGAGACCGCCGTGGCCTATCTGGCCGTGCTGCAGATGGGCGCGGTGGCCATGCCCTTGTCCACGCTCTTCGGACCCGAGGCGCTGGCGTTCCGTCTCAACGACAGCGCCACGGCCGTGCTGATCTGCGACGACGCATCGATCACCTCGGTCCAGAACATCCGCGGCCACTGCGAGGCGCTGCGCCACGTGATCGGCGTGGGCGACAGCAGCCGAGGGGATGCCGGTGGCGGAGCAGCCCAGATGGCCGATCTGGATTACGCCGCGATCACGGCAGAGCAGCCGCCGCAGTACACGCCGGCGGCCACAGCGGCCGATGACCCGGCGGTGCTGATCTACACCAGCGGCACCACGGGCAACCCCAAGGGCGCGCTGATCCCGCACCGTGCGCTGATCGGCAATCTCACGGGCTTCATCTGCAGCCAGAACTGGTTCGGTTTCGACCCCCGGGCCACCGGGCCGCTGCCGGCCTTGCCGGAGCCCCGGACCCCCAGTGTTTTCTGGTCCCCGGCCGACTGGTCGTGGACTGGGGGACTGATGGATGCGCTGCTGCCCAGCCTCTATTTCGGTCGCCCCATCGTGGCCTGGAACGGGCGCTTCAGTGCGCAGACGGCCTTCGAGCTGCTGCAAAAGTACGAGGTCACGCACACCTTTCTCTTTCCCACGGCGCTCAAGGCCATGATGAAGGCCTACCCGCAGCCGAAAAAGTTCTTCAAGCTCAAGCTGCAGGCCATCATGAGCGCGGGCGAGGCCGTGGGCGATGCGGTCTTCGCCTATTGCCAGCAGCAGCTGGGCGTGACGGTCAACGAGATGTTCGGCCAGACCGAGGTCAACTACATCGTCGGCAACTGTTCCCTCTTCTGGCCGCCCAAAGCCGGCAGCATGGGCAAGGGCTATCCCGGCCACCAGGTGGCGGTGATCGACGAGGCGGGCCGCGAGTGCCCGGCCGATACCGTGGGCGAGGTGGCCATCCACCGGCTGGACGTGCACGGCCAGCCTGACCCGATCTTCTTCCTCGGCTATTGGAAGAACGAGGCCGGCACGCGGGCGAAGTACACGGGGGACTGGTGCCGTACGGGCGACCTGGCCACGCGCGATGCCGATGGCTACCTCTGGTACCAGGGGCGCGCGGATGACATGTTCAAGGCCGCGGGCTACCGCATCGGCCCGGGCGAGATCGAGAACTGCCTGGTCAAGCACCCGGCCGTGGCCAATGCCGCCGTGGTGCCCAAGCCTGACGCCGAGCGCGGCGCCCTGGTCAAGGCCTATGTGGTGCTGACGCCCGAGGCGCGTGCCGGTCTGGGCGACGGCAGTGGTCTCGTCGCCGAGCTGCAGCAGCATGTGCGCGGCAAGCTCGCGCCCTATGAATACCCGAAGGAGATCGAGTTCATCGAGGCGCTGCCCATGACCACCACGGGCAAGGTGCAGCGCCGCGTGCTGCGTCTGCAGGAGGAGGAACGCGCGCGCCGGGCGGGGATATTGCCCGCTGCGTAAACTCGCCGCTTTCCCGTTTGCAAAGACACAAGATGAAAAACGTCCGACTGGGACAGAGCGATCTGCACGTTACCCCCATCTGCCTGGGGACCATGACCTTCGGCGAGCAGGTGGATGAAGCCACAGCGCACCGCATTCTGGACCGCGCGCTGGAGCGTGGCGTCAACTTCCTGGACACGGCCGAGATCTATGCCGTACCCACGCGTCGCGAAACCTACAACGCGACCGAGAAGATCATCGGCCACTGGTACGCCAGCCGCCCCGGTGCGCGTCAGAAGATGCAGCTCGCGACCAAGGTGGCCGGCCCTTCGCGGGGCATGGACTGGGTACGCGGCGGCAGCCCCAACCTGACGGCGGCCGACATCATCGCGGCCTGTGATGGCAGCCTCCAGCGCCTCAAGACCGATGTGATCGACCTGTACCAGATCCACTGGCCCGTGCGCCACGTGCCCATGTTCGGCCAGATGTATTTCGATCCGACCAAGGACGACAAGACCGTCTCCTCCATCCACGAGCAGCTTGAAGCCATGGGCCAGCTGGTGAAGGCCGGCAAGGTGCGGGCCATCGGTCTCTCCAACGAGTCGCCTTACGGTGTGCACGAGTTCGTGCGGCTGGCCGAGCAGCATGGCCTGCCGCGTGTGGCGACGACGCAGAACCCCTATTGCCTGGTGAACCGAGCGGTGGAAAACGGGCTCGACGAGACCCTGTACCGCCTGGGCGTGTCCCTGCTGGCCTATTCGCCGCTGGGTTTTGGCCTGCTGACCGGCAAGTACGATGCCAGCGGCTTCCTCGGCGCCGATGCCCCCAAGGACGGCCGCATCGCCAAATTCGAGAGCGTGCGCAAGCAGCGCTGGGGCCGGGCCGAGGCGCTGGACGCGGCGCGGCGCTACAACGCCCTGGCACGCGAGCACGGTCTGACCCCCACGCGCATGGCCCTGGCCTTCTGCTACACCAAATGGCAGGTGGCCAGCACCATCATCGGCGTGAGCTCGCTGGCCCAGCTGGATGAAGACCTGGACGCCTGGGGCACGACGCTGGGTCCCGACGTACTCCAGGCCATCGACGCGATCCGCAAGGAGATGCGCGACCCGGCGGTCTAGCCGGGCGTTACTTCAGCAGGAACTTCAGCAGCCTGTCCGTGAGCGGCCCGTAGGGCGGCGCGAGCAGCTTGGCGCTGGAGAAGCGCGACTGCGTGAACACCGGGCGCAGCTTGGAGAAGGTCAGGAAGCCTTCGTGGCCATGGTAATGGCCCATGCCCGAGGCGCCCACGCCACCGAAAGGCAGATCTTCCTGGCCCACGTGGAAGAGCGCGTCGTTGATGGAGACGCCACCCGACATCACGCGCGTGAGCAGCTCCTGCTGCACGGCCCGGTCGTTCGTGAAGGGGTAGAGCGCCAGCGGACGCGGCCCGGCATTGATGGGCTTGATCACATCGTCTTCCAGATCCTCGTAGGCGATCACGGGCAGGATGGGGCCGAAGATCTCGCGCTGCATCAGCAGGCAGTCGGCCGGCGCGTCCAGCACCAGGTGGGGCGCGATCTTGCGCAGCTCGGCATCAAAAGGCTTGCCCGGGATCAGCGAGATGACCTGCGCGCCGCGCTGCTTGGCCTCGTCCAGCGCGTGCAGCAGGCGGGCGTAGGCGATCTCGTCGATGATGGCGGTGTAGTCCGTCGTGTCCAGCTTGGGATAGCGCCTGGGCACGATCTCCTGCGCGAGTTTGACGAATTCCTTGATGCGGCGCTGCGGTACGTAGACATGGTCCACCGTGGTGCAGATCTGGCCGGCGTTCAGGTACTTCACGTAGAGCAGGCGCTCGGCGGCGGTGCGCAGCGGGAAGTCCTCGCAGACGATGGCCGGCGACTTGCCACCGAGTTCCAGCGTGACCGGGCAGAGGTTGCTTGCGGCCGCAGCCATCACCGCCTTGCCGGTCTGGCCCGAGCCCGTGAACAGCAGGTGGTCGAAGGGCAGCTTGGAAAACTCGATGCCCACGCCGCCGGTCTCGTCGAAGAACTGCAGCTTCTCTTCGGGGAAGTAGTCGGGCATCTCCTGGATCAGCAACTGGGCGAGATGGCGCGAGTTCTCGCTCATCTTGACCATGGCGCGGTTGCCGGCGGCAAAGATGGCCGCCAGCGGCACCAGGCTGAGGTTGAGCGGGAAGTTCCAGGGCACGATCACACCGACCACCCCCAGGGGCTGGGGGATCACGCGATTGCTGGCCAGGCCGAAGGCCAGGCGATCCACGCCGCGGCGCTGCGGTCTCATCCAGCGCTTGAGGTGCTTGAGCGTGTGGTGGATGCTCTTGAGCACCGGCATGACCTCGGTCAGCAGGGTCTCGTGGCGTGAGCGGTTGCCGTAGTCGGCGCTGATCGCGTCGCAGATGGCATCCTGGTGTTCGCGCACGAAGCGCTCGAGTTTGCGCAGATCGGCGCAGCGGGCCGCGTGGTCGGGGACCGGGTTGGCGAAATAGGCGGCGCGCTGCTTCTTGAGCGTGGCCTCGAGCGGGGCACGGATCAGGGCCGTGGCGGAGTCATTGACGGCATTCATGGCGTGGCCTCCTTGGCGTTCAGTTGGCAATATAACGCCCGGCGCGGTGGTTGATGGCCAGGGTCAGGTTGAGCACCACGGCGCCGACGACAGACAGGGCGACCTGCAGCAGGGGTGCGGTGATCAAGGCACCCAGCAGGATCAGGCCGTCCACGGCCATCTGGATGTGGCCGGCGCGCCAGCCGCGCGTCTCCTGCAGCCAGAAGGCCAGGATGCCCACGCCGCCCAGGCTAGCACGGTGGCGAAAGAGGATGAGAAAGCCGACCCCCAGCAGCACCCCGCCCACGAGTGCGGCGTAGAGGGGACGCACCTGCTCGAAGACGATGAGGTGGGGCATGACCTCGGTCAGGACCGACAGCAGGGCCACGGCGATCATGGTCTTGACCAGAAAGGCGCGGTCCAGGCGGCGCCAGGCCAGCAGGTAGAAGGGCAGGTTGAGCACGAAGAACACCGGACCGAAGCCCCAGCCCATGCCGTAGTGCAGCAGGAAGGCGAGGCCCGCCGTGCCACCGCTGAGCAGCTGGGCGTGCTGGAACAGGGCCACGGCCAGGGCGATGAGCGCCGTGCCCGAGAGCAGGGCCAGGGCGTCTTCGGCCTTGCTGTGGCGTAGCGGCGGCGTGTCTTGCGGCTTCATGGGCCGCGATTGTGGCACCGCCCCCCCCCCGCCCTGAGGGAAAATTCAGCCATGGCCAAGAAAGACCACGTTTCCGAGACGCCCGCCACCCAGCTGCTCAAGGCGCACTGGGTGGACTACACCGAGCATCCCTACGAGTACCTGGAACATGGCGGCGCGCAACACAGCGCCGAGGTGCTGGGCTGGGACCCCTACAGCGTGGTCAAGACACTGATCATGCAGGACCAGGACGCCAAGCCCCTGGTGGTGCTGATGCACGGCAACCGCAAGGTGTCCACGAAGAATCTGGCGCGCCAGATCGGTGCCAAATCAGTCGAGCCCTGCAAGCCCGAGGTGGCCAACCGCCACAGCGGCTACCTGGTGGTTATAGGCGCGTCAAGTATTCATT
>JAIERT010000177.1 GCA_019746735.1 Burkholderiaceae bacterium
GGCCGAGAGGCTGCGGATGAACTGGTTCAGGCTCATATCTCACGCAGCGCGATCACGGCCTGCCGTGCGCGGTCCAGAAAGGCGCGGCGCTCCTCGCCGGCTTCGAGCCGGATCGGCTCGCCGAAGGTCACCGAGCAGAGAATGGGCACGGGCACGACCTCGCCCTTGGGCATGACGCGCTGCACATTGTTGATCCAGGCCGGCACCAGCACCACCTGCGGGAATTTCAGCGCCAGGTTGTAGAGCCCGGCCTTGAAGGGCTGCGGCTCCTCGGCGTGGCCACGCGTGCCCTCGGGGAAGAGGATGATCGAGTCACCGCCTTCGATCGCTTCGATCAGTGGCGCCAGCGGATCAGTGGCAGGCTCGACCGGCACGGTCTCGCCGGCTTCGGCGCCGGCCACGGGGCGGGCACCGCCGCGGTCCACGTAGATCGCGTTGAAGACGGCCGTGGTGATCCATTTCTTGAGCGGTGTCCTGGTCCAGTAATCCTTGGCTGCGATGGGGCGGGTGACGTTGCGCAGCTCCTGGGGCAGGGCGGCCCAGATCAGCACCAGGTCGGCGTGGCTCTGGTGGTTAGCGAAATAGATGCGCTGCTCGACCTTGGGCGGGCAGCCATGCCAGCGCGCCTGCGCGCCCGTGAGCACGCGCACGAGCCCCAGCAGAAACAGGTTCATGGCCCGGGCCGCGAAGGAGGAGAGCTGGAGCTTCATGCGCAGGGGCGTGTCAGGGCAGCTCGGCGCGCCAGAGCCGGCCGGCGATGACTTCGGCCCGCTCGGCCAGATAGGGCGAGTGGGGCAGCTTCTCGTAGACCCGCGGGCGCGGCAGCATCACGGCCAGACGCGCGGCCTCGCCGGTGTTCAGGCGGGCTGCGGGCTTGCGGTAGTAATGCTGGGCAGCGGCCTCGGCGCCGAACACGCCCTCGCCCCACTCCACGTGGTTCAGGTAGAGCTCGAGGATGCGCTGCTTGCTCAGGGTCTTCTCCAGCACATAGGCCAGCATGAGCTCCTGGCCCTTGCGCAGCAGGGTGCGCTCACCCGAGAGCAGCAGGTTCTTGGCCAGCTGCTGGGTGATGGTGGAGCCGCCGACGATCTTGGGTGGCTTGACGGCGCGCGCGCCGTTGGCGGCCAGCTTGGCCGTGCGGGCCTCGGCTTCGGCATTCTTCTGCCAGGCCTTTTCCATCGCCTCCCAGTCCACACCCTCGTGCCAGGCGAAGCTGTCGTCTTCCGACGCGATGACGGCGCGCTTGAGGTGGTCGGAGATCTGCGCGTAGTCCACCCACTGCTGGCGCCAGCGCAGCTGGCCCTTGTCCTGCAGGATGCGCCAGGCCTCGGAGCGCTCGAAGCTGGTGGATTGCGGGTTCACGTGCGCCATCAGGGCGATGCGCGCGACGAAGAAGAGCTGCAGGGCCAGCAGCGCAACCAGCAGCAGGGCGATCCAGCGCAGCAGGGCCTTGGCGAAGGTTTTCATCAGGGCCCGGGCTCAGGGTGCGCTGACGCGCGTCTCCAGGGTCTCGTTGCGCGAGAAGCGGAAGCGCGAGACGACCACGATCTGATCGGCTTCCTTGCGCATGTCGGCCGTGAAGCGACCGAAGGGGGCCGCGGCGCGGGCAATGGCTTCGGCCCGGCGATCCAGGGTGCGGTTGCCCGAGCTTTCGGCAATTTCGGTCGTCACCACCTGGCCCAGCCGGTCCACGGTGACCACCATGGTCAGCTCGCCGTAGAGCTTCTTGCCGCCCGAGCTGGGAAAGTTTTCCGTGCCCTTGCTCTCGATGGCGCGGCGCAGGCGGTCGTAATAGATGGCGTAGGCCTCCTCGCGCGTGGACGGGCCGATGTAGCGCTTGCGCGGCTTGACGCTGTCCTGCTGGATGCGGCGCTCGATCTCGGCCAGCTGCTTGAGCAGCAGGCGGCGGCGCTCTTCCTGCGCGGCCTGATCGGGGCTGAGCTTGGCCTGCTGGGGATCGGGCACGGGCAGGCTGGCGAGCTGCTGGCGGACCTGGGCCAGCAGCATGGTCTGCTGCCTCTGCAGGCGGCGGATGCGCTGCTGAGCCTCTTCTTCCACCGTGTCCCCGCTGTCCGACAGCAGGGTGGAGGGCAGGGGACTGGTGGCACGGCCGCGCTCGGCCTCGCCACCGCCGGCCAGACTGCTCTGGGCGATGGCCTGGGCCTTGTCGTGTGCCGTGTTGCTGCGGGCATTGACCAGGATGACGTCCAGCGGCGTGTCCCGGAAGGCGCGCTCGATCGCCTCGGGGTCGACGAAGCGCACCGTCAGCAGCACCGCGTGCAGGGCGACGGAGATGCCGAGAGCCAATTCAAGGGTGCTGAACTTGCGCAGTTTCACGAAGCAGGATTATCGCTGCCCGTCGCCTCCGTGGGGGCTTCGGATTCGTTCACGTCGACCGCGATCGCGATGGGTCCGGCCGCCAGGGTCTCGTCCTCGTCGGCCTCCTCCTCCACGGGGGCGGCCTCGGCATCGAGCCGCTCGATCACCGTGCCCGCCACGTCCAGTGCCACCTCGTCGATGGCGCCGAGCCGCACGCGCACGCGCGCGCCACGCGGCAGGCCCTGCGCACCCAGCACGGGCAGCACCAGGGGCAGGGTGTCGGCGCGCGCCAGGTTGTCCTTGAACACCGTGGCCTCGATTTCGGTGATGCCTTGCTGCTCGATGTACTTGAGGGTCCAGTAGCGCTCGATCGTGGCCTGGTAGCCGTTGTAGGCGCCGTAGGTCGCGTCGAAGCCCGAGATGATGGCAAACAGTTCGGCGTCCTTCGGCCTGAAGGGCGCAGCCAGTGCGGCCGTCTTGCCGTGGCGCGCGCAGGCGATGATCTGCCACTGGTTCACGAGGTCGGTGTAGCGACGCAGCGGCGAGGTGCTCCAGGCATAGCTTTTCACGCCGATGCCCGCGTGCGGCAGGGCCTTGGTGCCCATGCGCACCTTGACGCCGGGCGCGAGGCTGGCCTGGCTGCGGTAGATGGCGGGCACGCCGAGTTCGGCCAGCCAGGATCCCCAGCTGCTGTTGGCCAGGATCATGGCCTCGGCCACGATCAGGTCCAGCGGCGCGCCGCGGCTGCGGGTGCCGATCACGACCTGCTCGCCGCCCTGCGGCTCGCCCTCGTTGCCCACCAGCTTGAAGGTGTAGTCGGGCCGGTTGAAGGTCTCGGGCTTGCCGCGCACGACCTCGCGCTGGGCCTTGAGGTGCCGGGCCAGGCGGAACAGGAAGGCCAGCTCGGTGCGCAGCGCCGGTGTGAGCGGTGCGGGGTCGGGGGCAGCGTGTGTGAACGACGCGTTTTCGAGCCAGGCGGCCGTGACCACCTGATCGATCTGGTCATGCCGCAGGTTGTGCGCGATCGGCACGCGCTCGAGTTTCGTCTCATGGCCCAGCAGTTCCAGCGTGTCTTCCTTGAAGGCCACGTAGAGCGACACGGCGGGGCAGGCGCGCCCTTCCTGCAGGGTGTAGCGCTGCACCACCTCGTCGGGCAGCATGGTGAGCTTGTAGCCCGGCATGTAGACCGTGGACAGGCGGTTGCGGCTCACCTGGTCGATGGGGTCGCCGCGCTGCACGGCCAGGCCCGGCGCGGCGATGTGGATGCCGACGGTGACGGTGCCCGAGCCCAGGCCCTGCACCGAGAGTGCGTCGTCGATCTCGGTGGTGGCCGAGTCGTCGATGGAATAGGCCTGCACGGCGGCCGTGGGCAGGTCGTCCCTGATCTCCGGGGCCACGAGCTTGGGGAAGCCGTAGCCCTTGGGGAAGTTCTCGAACAGGAAGCGGCGCCAGTGGAACTGGTAGGGCGAGTCGATGGCGCCGGCCTTCTGCAGCAGGTCCAGCGGCGCCAGATGGGTCGCGCGCGCGGCCTCGACCACAGCCTTGTACTCGGGGGCGTTCTTGTCCGGCTTGAACAGGATCTTGTAGAGCTGCTCGCGGATGGGCTGGGGGCATTCACTGCGCCCCAAGGCCTGTGCCCACTCGGCAATCTGCAGCTGGATCAGGCGTTTCTTCTCGATGGCGGCCAGCGCCTGCTGGATGATCTCGGCCGGCGCCTTCCTGTAGCGGCCCTTGCCGGCGCGACGGAAGTAGTGCGGCGCTTCGTGCAGGCGCAGCAGTGCGGCGGCCTGTTGCGTGAGGCTGGGCGGGTCCTCGAAATAGACCGCCGCCAGATCGGCGAAAGCGAAATCGTCCTCGGGGGCGAACTCCCAGGCCAGGTCCAGCTCGATGGAGGCGCTCAAGGCCTGGGCCGCGGCCAGCAGCTCGGCCGGGGCCGGCTTGTCGAACTTGAGCAGAAGGTTGGCGGATTTGACCTTGACGCGCTTGCCGGTCTCCAGCTCCACCTGGAGCGAAGCCTCGGCCTCGGAGAGAATGCGCCCGGCGAGGAACTTGCCGGCTTCGTCGAACAATGCATGCATGGACTGGATTGTCCCATGCCCCCTCAGGGCGCCAGGTCCAGAAAGCCCAGCACCTCATCCAGGTAAAGCGCGAATTCGCTGATCGCGTGGTCGCTGCCTTCGAGAATGCGACCCGGCGCGCCCGGATAGTGGGCGCTCATTTCCCGCCAGTCCAGCACCTCGTCACCCTGGGCGATCAGCGCGTAGTAGCGCTCGGGCCGCGTGATGGCGGGCACGGCCAGTTCGCGCAGTTCGTCGACGTATCCGGCCTTGAATTCGAAGGTTTCCTGGGGTTCGTGCCAGCTCGGATGTACGCCCACCTGGGTGGCCAGGTCGCGTGCAGCGTGCACGGCCGGGTTGAGCAGCACGGCGCGGCAGTCCGTCTGCTCGGCGATCCAGGTGGCGTAGTAGCCGCCCAGCGAGGACCCCATGACGGCCATCTGCGCGCGCGGCCAGCTGGCGATGCCCCGCATGACCTCGTCCATCGCCTGGCGGGGCGAGGGCGGCAGCTGCGGGCACCAGAGCGTGACGTGTGGATGCTGCTGGGCCATGCGCTGCTGCACCAGACGCGCCTTGGTCGACAGCGGAGAAGAACGAAAGCCGTGGAGGTAGAGCAGGTGGGTGGTTGCCATGGTCGGGATGGAGCGGGTGCCGGAGAATCGTAACGGTATGTGCGCCTCCCATGTTCATGGGAGGCCGGTCGGGGGCAGCAGGGGATGGCTGCGGCTATGCTCTGTGGGTCTCAGACAGCAAGCAGGTGGCAGGACCATGCAGGTGTGGCGGGTGTTGGTGGTGGAAGATGATCCGGCGATGCGCGAATTTTTCGTGGCCAGCGTGTCGCGCTGCGCCGGCCTGCAGCTCGTGGGTTCCGTCGGTTCGGTGGCCGAGGCGCGGGCCTGGCTCGATGACGACGACCACATGGTCGACGTGCTGCTGACCGATCTGGGCCTGCCCGACGGCAGCGGGCTGGAGGTGATCCGCCACGCCACGCGTCTGCACCCGCGCTGCGAGCCGCTGGTGATCTCCCTGTTCGGCGACGAGGACAATGTGCTGGCCAGCATTGAGGCCGGCGCCCTGGGCTATATCCACAAGGATTCGGCGCCCGATGACATCGCCCAGACCATCCTGGAGATGAAGGACGGCGCCTCGCCCATCTCGCCCATGATCGCGCGCAAGGTGCTGGCCAAATACACCAGCAGCCGGCGTGCTGCCGAACCCGTACCCGAGCGCCCGGCGCCGGCACGCCCCACGGGCGAGGGGCCGCTGCTGTCGCCGCGTGAGCAGGAGGTGCTGACACTGATCGCGCGCGGCTTCTCCTATGCCGAGATCGCGCGTCTGCAGTCGGTCAGCGTGCACACCGTGCAAACCCATATCAAGAACCTCTACTCCAAGCTGTCGGTGCATTCCAAGAACGAGGCCGTCTTCGAGGCCTCGCGCCTGGGGCTGCTGCAGTCGCGGGTCTGACCATGGCGTTCTGGCGCGCACTGGCTCTGTGTTGCTGCCTGTGCGGCCTGCTGGCGCCGGTCCGGGCCGAGCTGCTGGAGCTGCGCCAGGCCCATGTGAGCACGTTGCAGGACGGTGCGGTGCTGGAACGCGAAACACGCCTGCCCTACAACTGGGACCGGCAACACCAGTGGCGCTCGGGGTGGGCCGAATTCGAGATCCCGCTGCGGTTCGATCAGCCGCCCATCGAGCCCTATGCCGTCTATTTCTCCCGGGTGGGCAACCGCGCCGAGATCTGGCTCAACGGCGTGCTGCTGTCGCGCTTCGGCGACCTGACGCGGCCCAACCACGAGGACTATGCCAAGGCGCCGCAGTACGTGCTGATCCCGGCCCAGCTGCTGCAGCGCGAGAACCAGTTCCGCGTCATCGTGCATGCCGATGGCGGCCGCCGCGGCGGCCTGTCGACCGTGCTGGTCGGCCCCGAGGTCGAGGTGCGCGCGCACTACCATGCGGTTTACCGTTGGCTGGTCAACGGCTCGATCGCGGTCTCGGTCTTCAGTCTGGTGGTGGGCGTCATTGCCCTGCTGCTCTGGGCCACCCAGGTCGAGCATGTGCCGGGCGTGCCCCGGCCGCGACGGGACATGCTCTACCTGAGCGCCGGCGTGGCCGAGGTCTGCTGGATGCTGCGCCTGTCCGACACCGCGCTGACCGATCCGCCGCTGGCCTGGCCCTGGTGGGGTGTGCTGCAGACCCTGGCCTACGCGGGCTGGTTCTGTGGCTCGGCCCTGTTCTGTCACTACGTCGCGGGCTGGCAGCGCCATGCCTCCATGCGCTGGGTGCGTGCCATGGTCTGGGCCCTGCTGCTGACCTCGGCGCCCGCCGCCTGGCTGGCGCTGAGCCGCAACGATGACATCTACCTGACCGGCTGGTATGGCTTCGCGACCTTTCTTTTCATCGGTTACGCGGCCGTCTATTTCTGGGGTTCGGTGCGCAAGCCCACGACCGAACATGTGCTGGTCGCCACCGCCGGTGTCTTCAACGTGCTCGTGGGTTTCCGCGACTGGGTCGTGATCCGCGCCAGCAACAACTTTGGCGAAATCTCGTGGATGCGCTATTCCTCGGTGCTGTTCGGCCTGGCGCTGGGCTACATCGTGATCATGCGTTTCCGTGAAGCCAGCGCCCAGGCGCGCGACCTGATGGACAACATGGCGGCCAAGGTGCAGGAGAAGGAGCAGGCCCTGGCGGCCAGCTACCACCAGCTGGAGCAGCTGGCGCGTGAGCAGGAGCGCACGGCTGAGCGCACGCGCATCCTGCGCGACATGCACGACGGCGTGGGTTCGCACATCAGTGCGGCCATCCGCCAGCTGCAGTCGGGCAAGGCCAGCGACGAGGACCTGCTGCAGACCCTGCGCGACTCGCTGGACCAGCTCAAGCTGTCCATCGACGCCATGAACCTTCCGCCAGGCGACGTCACGACCCTGCTGGCGAATCTGCGCTACCGGCTGGAGCCGCGTTTCAAGGCCTCCGACATCGAGCTGGCCTGGGATGTGGACCTGCTGCCCCCTCTGGCCAGCCTGGACAGCAAGGCCATGCGCCAGCTCCAGTTCATGGTCTTCGAGGCGCTGTCCAACGTACTGCAGCACGCCCAGGCCAGCCGGTTGAGCATCGAGCTGCGCGCCTGCCCCGAGGGCGGCGCCCGGCTGCGGGTGGTGGACAACGGGCGGGGCTTCGATCCGCAGCGGGTGCAGCGCAAGGGCCTGGCCTCGCTGCGCGAGCGCGCGGCCGCGATCGGGGTGGGGCTGGACGTGAGCAGCGCGCCCGGGCAGACGGTGGTGGAAATCCGCCTCGCCTGAGCCGTGAGCAGGCTCTCCTCCCGCATTGGCGGGATAATGCGGCCATGCCGGTGATCTTTGAGCGTCCCACCCTGATGCAGCGCGTCCTGCCCTGGTTCCAGGGTTTCGACGGCCCCCTGGCCTTTGCCGTCTTCATCCTCGCCGGCATCGGTCTGCTGACCATGTATTCCTCGGGTTTCGACCACGGCACGCGTTTCATGGACCACAGCCGCAACATGCTGATTGCGGGCTTCATCATGTTCGTCGTCGCCCAGGTGCCACCGCAGCGGCTCATGAGTCTGGCGGTGCCCCTCTATGTGCTCGGTGTGACCCTGCTGATCGCCGTGGCGGTTTTCGGCATCACCAAGAAGGGCGCCAAGCGCTGGGTCAACCTGGGGGTCGTGATCCAGCCCAGCGAACTGCTCAAGATCGCCATGCCGCTGATGCTGGCCTGGTGGTTCCAGAAGCGCGAGGGCCAGCTGCGCCCGCTGGACTTCCTCGTGGCCGGCGCCCTGCTGGCCCTGCCGGTGGGCCTGATCATGAAGCAGCCCGACCTGGGCACCTCCCTGCTGGTGCTGGCCGCCGGCCTGTCCGTGATCTTCTTTGCCGGCCTGAGCTGGAAGCTCATCATTCCACCGGTGGCGCTCGGGGTGATCGGCGTGCTGCTGCTCGTGATCTTCGAGCCCGAGCTCTGCGCCGCGGGGGTGGACTGGCCGCTGCTGCACGACTACCAGCAGCAGCGCGTCTGCACCCTGCTCGACCCCTGGCGCGACCCGCTCGGCAAGGGCTTCCACATCATCCAGGGCATGATCGCCATCGGTTCCGGCGGCCTGATCGGCAAGGGCTTCATGCAGGGCACGCAGACCCATCTGGAATTCATTCCCGAGCGCACCACCGACTTCATCTTCGCGGCCTATTCCGAGGAATTCGGCCTGCTGGGCAATCTTTTCCTGCTCGGCGCCTTCCTTTTCCTGGTGCTGCGCTGCCTGGCCATCGCGCTGGAGGCGCCCACGCTGTTCGCGCGCCTGCTGGCCGGCGCCATCACCATGATCTTCTTCACCTATGCCTTCGTGAACATGGGCATGGTCAGCGGCATCCTGCCCGTGGTGGGGGTGCCCCTGCCCTTCATCAGCTATGGCGGTACGGCCATGGTGACCCTGGGCCTGGCCCTGGGCATGATGATGTCCATCGCCAAGTCCAAGCGCCTGATCCAGTCCTGAGCCCGAGCGCTGCAGGGTCAAGGTGAGCGGCCTACAATGGCTTGCATGATTTCACGTGAACCCACCCTGGAGCGTCTGGCCATTGCCCGTGAGCTGCTGCTCACGCCTTTCGGCCTGGACGAAACGCATCTGCTGCGCGCCCTGTCCGAGATCCGGGCGCACCGTGTGGACGACGCCGACCTCTACTTCCAGTACACGCGCAGCGAGGGCTGGAGCCTGGAGGAAGGCATCGTCAAGACCGGCTCCTTCAGCATCGACCAGGGCGTGGGTGTGCGCGCCGTCAGCGGCGAGAAGACGGCCTTCGCCTATTCCGACGATATTTCCGAGGCCTCGTTGCTGGATGCCGCCCGCACCGTGCGCAGCATCGCCAGCGCCGGCAAGTCCGCGCGCGTGAAGGCCGCGGCGCAGAAGATCGCGGGCTCGCGCACCCTCTATCCGGGCACCGACCCGATTGCCACGCTGGACAGCACGGCCAAGGTGGCCTTGCTCGAGAAGGTGGAGCAGCTGGCCCGCGCCAAGGACCCGCGCGTGGCGCAGGTCATGGCCGGCCTGGCGGGTGAATACGACGTGGTGCTGGTGGCCCGTGCCGACGGTACCTTGGCGGCCGACGTGCGCCCGCTGGTGCGCCTGTCGGTGACCGTGATTGCCGAGCAGGGGGGGCGGCGTGAGATGGGCTCGTCCGGTGGCGGTGGCCGTTTCGGTCTGGCCTATTTCGACGAGGCCATGATCCGCCAGTATGTGGACGAGGCCGTGGGCGCGGCCCTGACCAATCTGGAGTCGCGTCCGGCCCCGGCCGGCGAGATGACCGTGGTACTGGGCCCGGGCTGGCCCGGTGTGTTGCTGCACGAGGCCATCGGCCACGGCCTGGAAGGCGACTTCAACCGCAAGGGCTCGAGTGCCTTCGCTGGCCGCATCGGCCAGCGTGTCGCGGCCAAGGGCGTGACGGTGCTGGACGATGGCACCATCGCCGACCGCCGCGGCTCGCTCAACGTCGACGACGAGGGCAACGCGACCCAGCGCAATGTGCTGATCGAGGACGGCATCCTCAAGGGCTACATCCAGGACGCCATGAACGCGCGCCTGATGAAGACCGGCCCCACGGGCAACGGCCGGCGCGAGAGCTATGCCCATGTGCCCATGCCGCGCATGACCAACACCTACATGCTGGGCGGTGACAAGACGCCGGAGGAGATCGTGGCCAGCATCGGCCGTGGGCTCTATGCGACCAACTTCGGCGGCGGCCAGGTCGACATCACCTCCGGCAAGTTCGTGTTCTCCGCCAGCGAGGCCTGGTGGGTCGAGAACGGCAAGATCCTCTATCCGGTGAAAGGCGCGACCCTGGTCGGCAACGGCCCCGATGCGCTGACCCGCGTGACCATGATCGGTAACGACATGCGCCTGGACAGCGGCGTGGGCACCTGTGGCAAGGAAGGCCAGAGTGTGCCGGTCGGGGTGGGCCAGCCCACTTTGCGCATCGATGGCCTGACGGTCGGCGGTACGGCCTGAGCCGCTGAACTGGCCAGACCGCTGTTTTTCTGTGCTATATTGAACGCCATGGTTTCGACCCGTTTCTACTTTTTTGGCTACTTTTGGTTCTCACACGCCGCCGGCGAGAGAGAGTTCTGA
>JAIERT010000311.1 GCA_019746735.1 Burkholderiaceae bacterium
TCGCGTCGGGACTTGAGGTCAGGGACATGGGCGCCATGGATAGCCGCGCCGGACCGTGACCCGTTTGCTTTTTGATGTGCAGCGGCATTATCGCACCGCAACATGCGGATTTGGCAGGCCAGCTCTGAAAAAAACGGGCCTCGACTGCCATAATCCCGCCAAAAGCCGCTGCCCGGCGGTCAGATACGAGACATACAGCGCGCCCGCAGCCCTCCCCCCTTGGCCACCGAACAAGAACTGTCCGATTTCCTCAGAAGTGTGGAAAAACGCGCCTTCAAGCGCTCGGTCTATCACGTCCGCAACGACGAGGCCGCGCTGGACATCGTGCAGGACAGCATGATGAAGCTCGTTGAGCACTACAGCCACAAGCCGGTCGAAGAGCTGCCCATGCTCTTCCAGCGCATCCTCTCCAATACCACCCTGGACTGGTTTCGCCGGCAAAAGACCCGGCACGCCCTGTTCTCCAACATCGGTGACCTGGAGGCGGCGGCCGATGACAGTGGCTTCGATCTGCTGGAAAATCTGGACAACACTGGCGCATCGGCCCAGGTCGAAAGCGCCGAGAGCTCGACCCAGCGGGCCCAGATCCTGCGGGAAATCGAGCTCGAAATCCAGGAACTGCCTGCCCGTCAACGGGAAGCCTTCCTGATGCGTTACTGGGAGGAATTGGACGTGGCTGAAACAGCCGCGGCCATGGGGTGTTCGGAGGGCAGCGTCAAGACGCACTGTTCGCGTGCGGTCCAAGCCCTGAACAAGGCGTTGCGAGCCAAGGGAATACAACTATGATGAAACCGATGTCCATAGAAAAAAAACTTTCCGCCGTGGATCGTTTGGGCCGCCGCATGGCAGCCCGCTTGGACGCGTCCACACAGGAACTCCCCCACGAGATCAGCGAGCGCCTGCGGGTGGCCCGGCTCCAGGCGATGGACCGCTACCGTACCGCCGCTCCGGCCGTGACGGCGGTCAGCTCGTCTGGGAGCGCCACCCTGCTGGCTGGCAGCGACGAGGGGCGCGGTTTCTGGCCGCGGCTGGCATCTCTGATCCCCCTGCTCGCCCTGCTCATCGGGCTGGTGGCCCTGCAGATCCAGGGCGATGACAGCCTGACCGAAGAACTGGCTGCCATCGATGCCGCCATCCTGACCGATGATCTGCCGCCTCAGGCCTACGCCGATCCGGGTTTCGCCCAGTTCCTCAAGAGCCGCCTGCAAGCAGGGAAGGATTGACCATGTCACTGCATTGCCTGCCTGACGCTTCCCGCCTGCTTTGGGCCGCCACCCTGTTGCTGACCGTGGCCCTACCGGCCTGGGCGGCGCCCTCAGAGGGCACGGCGGGACAGACGGTGACCAGCCGCTCCGTCCAACGCTACGACAGCACACGGCAGGCCGGCACCTGGGTCGCGGCGGCCCCCACCACCCGGCCCACCTGGCGTGAGCTCAACCCGGCGCAGCAGCAGGCGCTGAGTCCCCTGTCCACCCACTGGGATCGTCTGAGCGAAGAGCGCAAGCGTAAGTGGCTGGTCATCTCCAAGAACTTTTCTTCGCTCTCACCCGCGGAGCAGGTCAAGCTGCACCGCCGGATGAGCGAATGGGTGACCCTGAGCCAGCAGCAACGCATCCAGGCACGCCAGAATTTCTCGGAGATCCAGAAACTCAGCCCTGAGCAGAAAGCCTCCGAGTGGGAGGCCTACCAGGCCCTCAGCGCAGACGAAAAGCGCAAGCTGGCCACCCAGGCACCGCCCAAACCCGCCGGCCTGGCTGCCGGCAAACCGGGCGCACAACCCAAGCTGACCTCCGTGCCGCGTCGGGCCTCGCCCGCACGGGCCCGCCTGGCCGATATCGGGACCACCCCCCCTTACCGTTCACTGGAAGCCCAGGAAGAACGTCAGCACAAGGACAACGAGCACTCGCGGAACGCAGACGAGCCGGCTGAGTAAAATCAGCCCGTGATTTCTGCCTCCACCGCCTCGGCGTCTGCGCCGACCCCTACCCTTTCCCTGCCCCCCACCCCAGGCCTCTGGCGCCGCATGGCCTGCTGGCTCTATGAGGGCATGCTGCTGTTTGGCGTGGTCTTCCTGGCCGGCTATTTGTTCAGCGCCCTGTCCCAGACCCGTCACGCGCTGGACAACCGGGCACTGCAACAGACTTTTCTGTTCGTTGTGCTCGGCATCTACTTCACCTGGTTCTGGGCCAAAGGGCAGACCCTGGCCATGAAGACCTGGCATATCCGTGTCGTCGACCGGCAAGGTAGCCCGATCAGCCAGTGGCGCGCCCTGCTGCGCTATCTGCTGAGCTGGCTCTGGTTCCTGCCGCCGCTGGCCGCCTATTCCCTGGGCCTGCCGGTGCTCGAAGTGCTGGTGCTGCTGTTCGGCTGGATTGCGGTCTGGGCGCTCCTGAGCCGCTTCCATCCGCAAGGCCAGTTCTGGCACGACGCGCTGGCCGGCACGCGCCTGATTGACGCGCGCCCTCGCGCCTCCTGATGCTTGCCATCGCGCTGCGGGACAATCCTCCCCATGTCCGAGACACCACCCCCTTATCCCGCCAATCCCCAGAAAGGCCGCATCGGTCTGAACCGCATCCGGCATGCCCTGGGCTACTCGATCGAGGGCCTGCTTGCCGGCTGGCATGAGACCGCCTTCCGCCAGGAGGTCGTGGCGGCCTGCGTCTTGCTGCCCCTGTCCTTCTGGCTCGGACGCAGCTGGGTGGAGACCGCGCTGCTGGCGGGCTCGGTGCTGCTGGTCATGATCGTCGAGCTGCTCAACACTGGCATCGAGACCGCGATCGACCGCATCGGCCCTGAGTGGCACGACCTCTCCAAGCGCGCCAAGGACATGGGCAGCGCCGCGGTGCTGCTGAGCCTGCTGCTGTGCGGTGGCATCTGGGCCGCAGCCCTGTACCAACGTTTCCTCGCATGACCCCGAATTTCTCGCTCTGTGTCTACTGCGGTTCGCGCCCCGGGCTGGACCCGCAACACATCGCCACCGCCCGCAACGTAGGTCTGTGGATCGGCCGTCATGGCGGCCAGCTCGTCTACGGTGGCGGCCGGGCCGGCCTGATGGGCGAAGTGGCCCAGGCCACGCTGGAAGCGGGCGGCCGGGTGGTCGGCATCATTCCCAAGGCACTGGTCGAGAAGGAATGGGCCATGCACGACTGCAGCGAACTGCACATCGTGGACACCATGCACGATCGCAAGCGCATGATGGCCGAGCGTGCCGACGCCTTCCTGGCGCTGCCTGGCGGCATCGGCACTTTCGAAGAACTGTTCGAGGTCTGGACGTGGCGCCAGCTGGGCTACCACGACAAGCCGGTCGGCATCCTGAATGCAGGGGGCTACTACGACGGCCTGCTGGCGTTCCTGGAGACGGCCGTGGCGCAGCAGTTCATGAGCGACTGGCAGATGGAACTGATCCAGGCTGGCACTGAAGCCACCGTCCTGCTCCAGGGCCTGGTGCAGGCGGCCGGCCTGGCGCCGGCCCCGCGTCTGGACGCGATTTAGATCGCGGACTCGTCCTGCTCGCCGGTGCGGATGCGCACCACGCGCTCGACGGCCGTGATGAAGATCTTGCCGTCGCCGATCTTGCCCGTGCGGGCGGCCTTGACGATGGCGTCGACGCAGCGGTCCACGTCGCCGGTCTTGACCGTCACCTCGACCTTGACCTTGGGCAGAAAGTCCACCACGTACTCGGCACCGCGGTAGAGCTCGGTATGGCCCTTCTGGCGGCCGAAGCCCTTGACCTCGGTCACGGTCAGGCCGGTCACGCCGCATTCGGCCAGGGCTTCACGCACTTCCTCCAGCTTGAACGGCTTGATGATGGCGGTGATCTGCTTCATGGATGCTCTTTCTGTGGTCAGGATAAAGGCTCAGGCCCGGAATTTGTTGGTAATAGGATAACGCCAATCCTTGCCGAAGCTGCGGTGGGTCACGCGGATGCCCACCGGGGCCTGGCGGCGCTTGTACTCGTTGAGCTTGATCAGGCGCGTGACCTTCTCCACATCAGCCCGGGGATAACCCTGGGCCACGATCTCCTCGATGCCTTGGTCGTTCTCCATATAGCGCTCGACGATGGCGTCCAGCACGGCGTACTCGGGCAGGCTGTCCTGGTCTTTCTGGTCAGGCCGCAACTCGGCACTCGGCGGGCGGGTGATGATGCGCTCGGGAATGGGGTTGGCGCCCCGCCCGTGCGGGTCGTGCGCATTGCGCCAGCGCGCCAGCCGGAACACGGTGGTCTTGGCCAGGTCCTTGATCACGGCAAAGCCGCCCGCCATGTCGCCATAGAGCGTGCAGTAGCCCGTGGCCATCTCGGACTTGTTGCCCGTGGTGAGCACAATGCGCCCGCTCTTGTTGGACAGCGCCATGAGCAGGGTGCCGCGGATGCGCGCCTGGATATTCTCCTCGGTCGCGTCCTCGGGCAGGCCCCGGAACTCCTGCGCGAGCGAAGCTCGGAAAGCCTCGAACTCGGGCACGATGGAGATCTCGTCGTACTGCACGCCCAGACGCTGCGCCATGTCGCGCGCATCAATCCAGCTGATGTCGGCCGTATAGGGCGAAGGCATCATGACCGCGCGCACCTGGGCCGGCCCGAGCGCATCCACCGCAATCGCCAGCACCAGGGCCGAGTCGATACCCCCTGACAGGCCGATGATGGCGCCGGGAAATCCGTTCTTGCCCAGGTAGTCGCGCACGCCCAGCACCAGCGCATCCCAGAGATCAGCGTCCGCGCTGCGCTCCGCTTCGATGGCCCCCTGCAGATGCAGACCCGAAGCCTGGCGCTTGACGCTCACCTCGAACAGGTCCTCGATAAAGCTGGGCGCGCGCGCCGCCAGTGCGCCATCGGCCTGCAAGGCAAAGGAGTGCCCCTCGAAGACCACCTCGTCCTGCCCGCCCACCAGATGAGCATAGACCAGGGGCAGGCCGCAGTCCCGGGCACGCAGGCGCATCATGGCCTCACGCTCTCCTCCCTTGCCCACGTGAAAGGGCGAGGCATTGATCACCGCCAGCAGCTCGGCCCCGGCGCTGCGCGCCTCACGCGCCGGCACCTCGTACCAGGCGTCCTCGCAGATCAGCAGGCCCACCTTGGTGCGCGCCCCCACCGGCCCCGCTTCGAACACGCAGACATCCCGGCCCGGTACAAAATAGCGGCGTTCGTCGAACACCTGGTAGTTGGGCAGCTCGCGCTTGGCGTAGCTCGCAACGACCCGCCCCTCGCAGATCACCGTGGCCGCATTGATGCGGTTGGGCGTGGAGACCGAACGGGTGCGCGTGCCACCGTCCTCGACGGCAGCCGGATGGCCGACCACCACGGTCATGTCCTTTAACCCGGCCAGCTCGCGGGCCACTGTTTTCACGGCATCATCACAAGCGGCGATGAAGGCAGGCCGGAAGAACAGGTCCTCGGCAGCGTAGCCGCAGATCGAGAGCTCGGGCGTCAGCAGCAGGCGGGCACCGCTGGCATGCGCCTGGCGGGCCGCTGTGATGATTTTTTGTGCATTGCCTGCCAGGTCGCCGACGACGAAATTGAGCTGGGCAACACAGATACGCAGGGTCATGGACGAAAAGAAAAGTCTGGAAGGCGGCGTGAGTCAGGGCAATTATGTCATCCAGGTGCACGACTCACCGCTAGAGATCGAGGCCGCGGCCTGGAACGAGCTGCTGGCGCTGCAGTCCCATCCCACACCCTTCATGCGGCATGAGTACCTGGCTGCTCTGCACCGCAGTGGCAGTGCCGTGCCTGCCACGGGCTGGACGCCGCACTTCCTCACGCTCCGGGATGCGGCGGGACGTTTGCAGGCCGGCTGTCCGCTGTATGTCAAGAGCCACTCGCGTGGCGAGTATGTGTTCGACTGGTCCTGGGCCGATGCGCACCATCGGCACGGCTATGCCTACTACCCCAAGGGGGTGGTGGCCGTGCCCTTCACACCGGCACCCGGCAGCCGCTTGCTGGCCTGCGATGCCCCGGCGCGCCAGGCCCTGATCGAGGCACTGCTGGCCGAATGCCGCGCCAGCGGCCTCTCCTCACTGCACCTGCTCTTTGGCAGCGAGGAGGACCTCGGCGCCTGCAGCGAAGCCGGCCTCATGCTGCGCTACACCGTGCAGTTCCACTGGGAGAACGGCCGCCTCCAGCCCTACGCGGACTTCGATGACTTCCTCGCTGCCCTGAGCCAGGAGAAGCGCAAGAAGATACGCCAGGAACGGCGCAAGGTCCGCGAGGCTGGTGTGACGCTGCGCCCCTTGCTCGGCGCAGAGATCCGGGAGTCGGACTGGGATTTCTTCTACCGCTGCTACGAACGCACCTACCTGGAGCACGGCAATCCACCCTACCTGAGCCGGGCTTTCTTCAGCGAGATTGCCAGGGAGCAGGCGCAGAACTGGCTGCTGTTTGTGGCCGAACACCAGGGACGCCCCATCGCCTGCAGTCTGATCGCGCTGAGCACCGACTCAGGCGAACGCGTGGCCTGGGGCCGTTACTGGGGTGCCCTCGAGCGGGTGGACTGCCTGCACTTCGAAGCTTGCTACTACGCCCCCCTGCAATGGTGCATCACCCAGGGCTTCCAGCGCTTCGAAGGCGGCGCCCAGGGCGAACACAAGCTGGCCCGGGCCCTGCTGCCGGTGCGCACGACCAGCGCCCACTGGCTGGCCCAACCGGACTTCGCAAGCGCCGTGCAGCGCTTTCTGGACCGTGAGAGCGAAGGACTGGCCGGCTACGTGGAAGAGCTGGACCGGCACTCGCCCCTGCGCCAGACCGGCTGAGCCGTCAGAAGGTTTCCCAGTCGCCGTCGTCGGTCTTGCCGGCCGTCAACTTCGGTGGCGCGACAGGCGCCGCAGCAGCAGGACGCGCTGGTGCAGCAGCCTTGGCTGCGGGACGCGCAGCCGGCGCCACCGGCTTGGCCGCCGGGCGCGGCGCAGCGGCCATGGCAGGACGCGCAGGCGCAGGCAGGGCGCTGTCGTGGCCGGATACCTTGAAGACGGCCACGGTATTGACCAGTTCCTGGGCCTGGCTCCTGAGGCTGCTGGCGGCGGCGGCCATCTCCTCCACGAGCGCGGCATTCTGCTGCGTGGCCTGGTCCATCTGCGTCACCGCCTCGCCGATCTGCGAGACACCCGAGCTCTGCTCGCTGCTGGCGGCGCTGATCTCGCCCATGATGTCGGTCACGCGGCGGATGCTGGCCACCACCTCGTTCATGGTCGCGCCGGCCCGGTCCACCAGGGCCGTGCCCTGCTCCACCCGTCCCACGCTGTCGGTGATCAACTGCTTGATCTCCTTGGCCGCCTCTGCCGAGCGGCTGGCCAGGCTGCGCACCTCGCCAGCCACCACGGCGAAGCCGCGGCCCTGCTCGCCGGCACGCGCGGCTTCCACCGCGGCGTTCAGGGCCAGGATGTTGGTCTGGAAGGCGATGCCGTCGATGACACTGATGATGTCGGCAATCTTCTTGCTCGCGTCGTTGATGCCCTTCATGGTGTCCACCACCTGGGCCACGACCTCGCCGCCCTGCACGGCCACGGTGCTGGCGCTCTGGGCGAGCTGATTGGCCTGACGTGCGTTGTCGGCGTTCTGCCTCACGGTGGAAGACAGCTCCTCCATCGAGGCGGCCGTTTCCTGCAAGGCGCTGGCCTGGCTCTCGGTGCGAGACGACAGATCGTGGTTGCCCTGGGCGATTTCGGCACTCGCGGTCGACACCGCATCGCTGCCCTGGCGCACCCGGCTCACGATCTGGGCCAGGTTGTGCTGCATGGCGGCGAGCGACTGCAGAAGCTGCGCCACCTCGTCGCTGCCGCGGGCGGGGATGTCGGTGGTCAGATCACCCTCTGCAATATGACGGGTGGAAACCGCGGCCTGCTGCACCGGCCCCACGATGGAGCGCGTGACCAGGAAGGCCAGCGCCATGCCCAGCAACACGGCCAGCGCCGCGCCGATGGACTGAGCCCACTGGCTGCGAACCGCGGTGGCATTGGCCTTCGCCTGCGTATCCGCCAGCATCTGGCGTGCATGGGCGGCCACCTGGTCCACGGCCTTGAGATAGGTCTCTGCCAGCGGACGCAGATCGTTGTCCACGGCGCCAGCGATGTCCTCACCCGCCTGCTGCCGCTTGATCATGGCCGCACGCGCATCCACATAGGTCTTGCGGTGCCGGGCCACCGACGCCAGCAGCTCCTTGCCCTCCGCATCGCCGATCAGAGACTCGAGCTCCTTCTGGTCTTCGCTGATGGCCTTGGACGTCGCGGCCATGTCCTTGGTCAGCGCGTCGATGTAAGCGGTATCACGGGTCTTGAGAGCTGCCGAGGCCCGTACCCAGTTGATGGAAATCTGTGAGGCCCAGCGCTGCGCCAGCAGGCTGCGCTGCATTTCGAGCGTGGCGATCTGCTGACTGGTGTCCTTGAGCGTGCCCAGGCGCCAGACCCCCAGGGCAGAGACCGTGGTCGTGATGACCAGCACCAGCACGAATGCCAGGGCCAGGCGGGTACCGATGCGCAATCGCAGCCAGAAACTCATACGGCTCTCCTCTTGTCTTCCATGCTCCCTGCCGGCCTCTGCGGGCCCTTGCAGTCCGGTCTCCGCCTGCGGGTCGGGCCGGTCAATGCGTCGCCGCGTCGAGCATGCCCATCTCGGCATTGCTCATCAGGGCTTCCATGTTCATGACGATCAGCATGCGCTCGCCGACATTGGCCAGACCGGTGATGAAACGGGTATCCATGGCCGTGTCGAACTGCGGCGCCGGCTTGATCATGTCGGCGCCCAGGGTCACGACGTCGGAGACAGAATCCACCACCGCACCGATCACGGTGCCGCGCACGTTGAGGATGATGACCACGGTGAAATCGTTGTACTCGACCTTGTCGAGCTGCAGCTTCATGCGCAGGTCGATGATGGGAACGATGACACCGCGCAGATTGACCACCCCCTTGATGAAGGACGGTGCATTGACCATGCGGGTAGGCTCTTCGTACGAGCGGATCTCCTGCACGCGCAGGATATCGATGGCGTACTCCTCCTGGCCCAGACGCAGCGTGAGGTACTGCCCGGAATCGCCCGCTGCAACCGTGGCGGCACGGGTTTCGCTGGGGGTCTGCATCATATTTGCTCCTTGCTGGCGCCACGCACCGGATGGTCCTGCAGCCCATCATACACACGGACCTGCAGCGGGGGTAGCGCGAACAGGGCCGTGAAAACCCTGCGATTCTTTGCGCCAGAAAAAACGCCGGCAGGCCCTGAGAGGCTCTGCCGGCGTCCTGGCCGAGAGGGACGGATCAGCTGCGCGACTGCTTCGCGTAGTTGGCGATACCGTCCATGATTTCCTTCTTGGCGGCGTCAGGGCCTTCCCAGCCCTGCACCTTGACCCATTTGCCCTTTTCGAGATCCTTGTAGTGCTCGAAGAAGTGCTCGATGGTCTTGAGGCGCATGGGATTCAGGTCCTCGGGCTTCTGCCACTGGGTGTACAGCGAGAGGATCTTGTCGGTGGGAACCGCCAGCACCTTGCCGTCTTCTCCGGCCTCGTCCGTCATCTTGAGGATGCCGATGGGGCGGCAGGGCACGACGACGCCGGGGATGAGCGGGACCGGCGTGATGACCAGCACGTCGACCGGGTCACCGTCGCCCGAGATGGTCTTGGGCACGTAACCGTAGTTCGTGGGGTAGTGCATGGCCGTGCTCATGAAACGGTCCACGAAGATCGCGCCAGTTTCCTTGTCCACCTCGTACTTGATGGGGTCGGCGTTCATCGGGATCTCGATGATCACGTTGAAGGCTTCGGGGGCGTTCTTGCCAGGGGTGACGTTGTCGAGAGACATCAGCTTCCTTTGTTGCGAATAGTCAAAAAGTGATCGGGATTAACCCTGATTTTACTTGCAGGCCCCTGACGACCCCTTGCCCGGTCATATTTTCAGGCTAGAGTCAACGCGTTGGCCAATCGTCCCTGTACGACCGTGGAGGTCGGACGCGACGAGGAAGCAACGCACCGGTGGCTCCGCCCCCTGCGTTGCCACCTCTACGCGATACAACAACACAGGAGATTGATATGACAGGCAATGCAGCGCTGATACTGGCGCTCGTGTGCGGACTGGTCGCCGTGGTCTACGGCATCTGGGCCCGCAGCTGGATCCTCTCGAAAGACGCGGGCAATGCCCGCATGCAGGAAATCGCGGCGGCCATCCAGACCGGCGCCGCGGCCTACCTCGCCCGTCAGTACAAGACCATCGCCATCGTCGGCATCGTGCTGGCCGTGCTGATCGGCGTCTTCCTCGACATGCAGACCGCCGTCGGCTTCGTCGTCGGCGCCGTGCTCTCGGGTGCCTGCGGCTTCATCGGCATGAACGTCTCGGTACGCGCCAACGTGCGCACGGCCCAGGCCGCGACCCAGGGCATCGGCCCCGCGCTGGACGTGGCCTTCCGCGGCGGCGCCATCACGGGCATGCTGGTCGTCGGCCTGGGGTTGCTGGGCGTGACGGCCTTCTACTGGTTCCTGGTCGGCAACGGCAACCTGAACCCCAACGCCAATCTGGCCAAGCT
>JAIERT010000013.1 GCA_019746735.1 Burkholderiaceae bacterium
ATTTTCAGCTGCCGCGTGTGATGGGCATTTCCACAGGCTTGGACGTCAGGCCGTACTTGCCCAGCTCCAGCTTGGCGATGGCATTGCGGTGCACCTCGTCCGGCCCGTCGGCAAAGCGCAGGGTGCGCGCATTGGCGTAGGCATAGGCCAGGGGGAAGTCCTGGCACATGCCGCCGCCGCCGTGTACCTGCATGGCCCAGTCGATGACCTGGCAAGCCATGCTCGGGGCCACGACCTTGATCATCGCGATCTCGTTCTTGGCAAACTTGTTGCCGGCCACGTCCATCATCCAGGCCGCCTTGAGTGTGAGCAGGCGCGCCATGTCGATCTTGCAGCGTGCCTCGGCGATACGCTCCTGCGTCACGGTCTGCGCAGCCACGGGCTTGCCGAAGGCCACGCGCTCGGAGGCACGCTTGCACATGTACTCCAGCGCGCGTTCGGCCTGGCCGATCAGGCGCATGCAGTGGTGGATGCGACCCGGGCCCAGACGGCCCTGGGCGATCTCGAAGCCGCGGCCCTCGCCCAGCAGGATGTTGGAGGCCGGCACGCGCACGTTCTTGAATTCCACCTCCATGTGGCCATGAGGCGCATCGTCGTAGCCCAGCACGTTGAGCGCGCGCAGCACCTTGACGCCGGGCGTGTGGGCCGGCACCAGGATCATGCTCTGCTGCGAGTGGCGCGGGGCCTCGGGGTCGGTCTTGCCCATGAGGATGTAGATGGCGCAGCGCGGGTCGCCGGCACCGGATGTCCACCACTTGCGGCCGTTGATCACGTACTCGTCGCCCTGGCGTTCGATGCGGGTGGCGATGTTGGTGGCGTCGCTCGACGCCACGTCGGGCTCGGTCATGGCGAAAGCCGAGCGGATCTTGCCGGCCAGCAGCGGCTGCAGCCATTCCTTGCGGTGCTGTTCGTTGCCGTAACGCGCGATGGTCTCCATATTGCCGGTGTCGGGGGCCGAGCAGTTGAAGACCTCGGGGGCCCAATGCACACGACCCATGATCTCGGCCAGCGGCGCGTACTCCTGGTTGGTCAGGCCGGCACCCTGCACACCGGCGATCTCGGCGCTGTCCTTGGGCAGGAAGAGGTTCCACAGCCCGTCCTTCTGCGCCTGGAGCTTGAGCTTCTCGATCAGCTGCAGTGGCGTCCAGCGCTTGCCGGCGGCCGTGTTGGCCTCCAGCTCCTCGTGGAAGGCCTGTTCGTTGGGGTAGATGTGCGCGTCCATGAACTTCAGCAGGCGGGCCTGGAAGTCCTTGGTGCGGGGGGAGTAGTCGAAGTCCATCCGGATCTCCTGGTTGCGAAATGAAAGGGGTCAGGTCCGCTGTGCGAACTGCCAGGCCATGGTGGCCATGGGGCGGGCGCCCTCGGCCGATTTGCGCGCCTGGGCGCTCGAAGCGGTGCCGTTCTCGACCCGCTTGGCAATGCCTTGCAGGATGGCGGCGATGCGGAACATGTTGTAGGCCATGTAGAAGTTCCAGTCGGCCTTCAGCGCCGCCGGTGTGGCCAGACCGGTGCGCTCGCAGTAGAGGCGGATGTATTCGTCTTCGGACGGTATGCCGAGCGCCGCGAGGTCCAGACCGCCGATGCCACGGAAGGCGCCGGGCGGGATGTGCCAGGCCATGCAGTGGTAGGCGAAGTCAGCCAGGGGATGGCCCAGGGTGGACAGCTCCCAGTCCAGCACCGCGATCACGCGCGGCTCGCTGGCGTGGAACATCAGGTTGTCGAGCCGGTAGTCGCCGTGCACGATGCTCACCAGGCTGTCGTCCTTGGCGCTGGCGGGCAGGTGGGCGGGCAGCCACTCGAGCAGCTTTTCCATCTCGGGGATGGGCTGCGAGAGTTCGCCGGCACCGTCGGCCGAGGCGCGGTACTGCTTGCCCCAGCGGGCGATCTGGCGTTCCACGTAATTGCCCGGCTTGCCATAGTCGGCCAGACCGCGCTCGGCAAACTTCACCGTGTGCAGCGCGGCGATGACGCGGTTCATCTCGAGGTAGATGGCGCGGCGGCCGGCCGGGTCGAAGTCGGGCAGGGACTGTTCCCAGAGCACGCGACCGGGCATGAACTCCATGATGTAGAAGGCGCGGCCGATCACGCTCTCGTCCTCGCAGAGCACATGCATGCGCGGGACGGGCACGTCGGTGCCGTGCAGGCCGCGCATGACGGCGTACTCGCGCTCGATGGCGTGGGCCGAGGGCAGCAGCTTGGCCACCGGGCCAGGCTTGGCGCGCATCACATAGCTGCGCGTCGGCGTATTGAGCTTGTAGGTCGGGTTGGACTGGCCGCCTTTGAAAGCCTCCACACTCAGCGGGCCCGCAAAACCGGCCAGGTTCTTTTCCAGCCAGGCCTGCAGGGCCGCCACGTCGAAGGCGTGGGCGGCAGACACCGGGCGCGTGCCCACGTATTGCTGTTCGAGTTCACTCATGGTCTGTCGTGTTCAATGATCGGATTCGACGATGCGCATCAGTGCCTCGCGGTTGCGCACCACCAGGCCACCCGGTTCGATGCGGATGGCTTCTTCGCGCTCCATGGCCTTGAGTTCCTGGTTCACGCGCTGGCGCGAGGCGCCCAGCAGCTGGGCCAGCTCCTCCTGCGCCAGGTGCAGGCCGATGCGCATCTCCCGTCCATCGCTGAGCGAGGACACACCGTAGCTGCGCAGCAGGTGCAGCAGCTGCTTGGCCAGGCGGGCGCGCAGGGGCAGGGTGTTGAGGTCTTCCACCAGGCCGTAGAGCTGGCGGATGCGACGTGCGTGCAGGCGCAGCAGGGCTTCGTAGAGCTCGACGTGGGTGGCGAGGATCTTCTTGAAATCGGCCTTGGCCACGCACAGCGTGGTGGTGTCGCCATGCGCGTAAGCGTCGTGGGTGCGCCGGTCGCCGTCGAAGATGGCCACATCGCCGAACCAGACGCCCGGCTCCACATAGGTCAGCGTGACCTGCTTGCCCGAGATCGAGGTGGAGCTCACGCGCACCGCGCCCTTGGCGCAGGCGATCCACTCTTCCGGCGGTTCGCCGCGGGCGGCGAGCAGCTCGCCGTCCTTGTAGCGTTTGACGTAGGCGCATCGCAGGATGTCGTGTCGGAGCGAAGGGGACAGGGTGGAAAACCAGCGACCGGCATTGATCGCTGCGCGTTCCTCTATGGTAAGAATGGGATCGTCCATGGGCTGTCTGCTGGGTGACTGTGAGGGCCGGTTTGCACTCTTTCCTCAAGTGCGTCCTGACCCATTGTCGCGCGCAGGACGGCGCTGCCGCCTCAGGGTTGTCACCTGTGCGTCTGCGGGGCTCTCGGAGCCTGTTCACGGTCTCACAGGGGCCGCGCAAGTACCTTGCCGAGATGGGATGCAAGGCGCAAAACGAAGCTGGGCCGATGCCCAGCGAGGCTTTGCAACGCCGCAGACCGCCCGGCAAGATGCTTGCCCTTCGGGTTGGAGCGCAATCGGGCGATTTGCCCACCAAATCCCTTGCATGGGCATGAGCCCATGCGGCGTGATCTTGGCGGACAACTCATCCCGATTGCGCTCCAACGCGACCCCTGTGAGACCGTGAACAGGCTCCTGGGCCGCGCCTTACTCGTAGTTAGGGGTCTGCCTGGCCAGGAAGGCTGCGATGCCGATGCCGGCATTGGGGTGGTGCAGATTGCGCACGAAGTGCGTGCGCTCCTGGGCCAGTTGCTGCGTCAGCGTGGCTTGAGGCGCCTCGTTGACGAGTTCCTTGATGCTGGCCAGCACATTGGGCGCCTTGGCGTTGAGGCGCTCGGCCAGGGCCAGGGCCTCGTCCAGGGCGCGGCCGGGGTCGCTGACACGGTTGACCAGGCCCAGTTCGTGCAGGCGAGGCGCGTGGATGCGCTCGCCGGCCATCAGCAGCTCGTTCACCAGGGGGCGGGGCAGGGCGCGTGCCAGGCTCCAGCTGGCACCACCGTCGGGCGACAGGCCCACATTGCTGTAGGCCATCACAAAAACGGCGTCGCTGGCCGCTACGATGAAATCGCAGGCCAGGGCCAGCGAGAAGCCGGCGCCCGCGGCCGCGCCCTCGACGGCGGCGATCACGGGCTTGGGGAAGGTGCGGATGGCCTCGATCCAGTTGTGCAGGTTCTCGATGCTCTGCGCCTGCACTTCCGGGGGCTGCTCGCGGTTGGCTTGCAGGCGGTTCAGGTCGCCGCCGGCGCAGAACATGGCGCCCTGGCCGGTGAGCACGACACTGCGTACCTCGGGGTTGCTCTCGGCCACGCTCAGGGCCTCGACACCCGCGGCATACATCTCGGGGCCCAGGGCATTGCGGTGGCCCGGGTTGGAAAGGGTCAGCACCATGGTGCGGCCCTGGCTGGTGCTCAGCAGTTGTGCGCTCATGAACGCAAGTGTCGCATGTTGCCGGAGCGGCTATGCCTCTTCATGCAGCAGCGACAGGCCGATGGCCCCGCGCCGGCGCAGCCAGGGGCTGGGGCGGTAGCGCGGGTCGCCATAGACGGTCTGCAGGTTGAAGAGCACTTCCAGGATGTTGGTGGGACCGTAGCGGTTGCCCATGGCCAGCGGGCCCAGGGGGTAGCCCAGGCCCAGGGTGACGGCGGTCTCCAGATCGGCAGGCGTGCAGATGCGCTGCTGACAGATGTCGGCAGCGATGTTGACGATGGTGGCCACGACGCGCTGGGTCACGAAGCCGCCGCTGTCGCGGATCACGCTCACGGCCTTGCCATCGCGTGCGAAGAGCGCATGGGCTGCATCGCGCATGTCGGCGCGGGTGGCCGGGTTGGTGGCCAGCACGCGGCGCTTGGTGGCGGCGTCCTCGATGAGCAGGTCGATGCCCACGGTGCGCGCCGGGTCCAGGCGCTCGACCACCGCCACGGTACTCACATCGAAGCCCAGCGGCGCGACCAGGGTCAGGGCCTGCGGCGAGGGGCTCTGGCCGGTCTCGATCTGGGCGCCCAGATCCTTGAGCAGTTGATAGAGCTCGGCACGGCGCGTGGCGCGTGTGGAGACCCAGACGGGGGGGGAATCCTCGACCTGGGGTACCGGCGCTTCGGGGGGAAGCTGGGCCACGTTCTTGTCGTAGCGGTAGAAGCCCTCGCCGGTCTTGCGGCCCAGCACGCCACCAGCCAGGCGCTGCGCGGTGATGACGCTGGGGCGGTAGCGCGGTTCCTCGTAGTACTGGTGGTAGACGGACTCCATCACCGGGTGCGAGACGTCGAGCGCGGTGAGGTCCATGAGTTCGAAGGGGCCCAGCTTGAAGCCCGCCTGGTCGCGCAGGATGCGATCGATGGTGGCAAAGTCGGCCACACCCTCACTCACGATGCGCAGGGCCTCGGTGCCGTAGCCGCGGCCCGCGTGGTTGACGATGAAGCCTGGCGTGTCCTGTGCGGCCACGGGCGTGTGGCCCATCTGGCGCGCGTAGTCCGAGAGCGCCGCGCAGACGGCGGCGTCGGTCTTGAGCCCGGCGATGACCTCGACCACCTTCATGAGCGGTACCGGGTTGAAGAAGTGGTAGCCCGCCACGCGCTGCGGGCGCTGCAATTTGGCGGCGATGGCCGTGATGGAGAGCGAAGAAGTGTTGCTGGCCAGCACGGTGTCGGCACGTACGATGCCTTCGAGTTCGGCGAAAAGCGCGGCTTTGACCTCGAGCTTCTCGACGATGGCTTCGACGACCAGGTCGCACGCCGCGAGGTCTTTCAGGCTGGTGGCGGCGCGCAGCCGACCCTTGTGGGCGGCCGCCGCCGCCGTATCCAGGCGGCCCTTCTCGACCTGCCTGTCCCACTGTTCGGCGATGGACTGCTGCGCCGCGGCGACGGCCGCGGGTTGCTGGTCGTAAAGCGTGACGGTGCTGCCCGCCTGGGCAGCGATCTGGGCGATGCCGCGCCCCATGGCGCCGGTGCCGACGACGGCGATGTGTGCGTAGATGGCTTGCATGGGCGGCATTATCCAGCGCGCGTGCGAGGGCTGGAGTCACCTGCCGGACTGCCATGGCCCCGGTCTTCTGCGAGACTTGGCGGACTGGATATCCAGATCACCAACCAGGAGACACGATGACATTGAAGCTCTGCGGTTTTGCCGCCAGCAACTATTTCAACAAGGTGAAGCTGCAGCTTCTGGAAAAAGAGGTGCCTTTCGAGGAGGAGCTGGTCTGGACGGGGAATACGCATCCTTTGCTGATGGAGCGTTCCCCCATGGGCAAGGTGCCGTTTCTCGACACGCCGTCCGGGCCGATCTCGGAATCCAGCGCCTGTGCGGAATACATCGAAGCCGCCTACCCCCAGCGCCCGCTGCTTCCGTCCGATCCGCTGGCAGCCGCCAAGGTGCGGGAGCTGATCGTCTACATGGAGCTGCATCTCGAACTGGTCGCGCGGGAGCTTTATCCCGAGGCCTTCTTTGGTGGCCAGGTCAGTGACGGGCTCAAGGAACGCACCCGCAAGCTGTTGCACAAGGGGGTGAGCGGTTTTTCGAAACTGGCGAAGTTCTCGCCGTTTGTAGCCGGGGCCGAGTTCACGCTGGCAGACTGCGCGGCGCTGGCCCATCTGCCGCTGGTGAGCAGCGCCAGCAAGATCATCTATGGCGAGGATGTGCTGGCTGGCTTGCCCGTGCGTGACTACCTCAAGGCCATGGGCGCGCGCCCGCATGTGCAGACGGTCAACGCAGACCGCAAGGCCAGCACCGAGCTCATGCTCTCCCGGCGGGCTGCCAAAACGAAAGAGGCCTGAGTCAGCGCCGGACTGCCAGCGCGTCCGGGTTGGCGATGTTGCTCGGCGCCCCCTGGATGAAGTTGACGACGTTGTCGAAGGCTGCGCCAAAGTAGAGCTCGTAGCTTTCCTGCTCGACATAGCCGATGTGCGGCGTGCAGATGCAGTTCTCCAGCCGCAGCAGGGCGTGGCCCTGCAGGATGGGCTCGGACTCGAAGACGTCGATGGCCGCCATGCCCGGGCGGCCGTGGTTGAGGGCGGCGATCAGGGCTTCCGCCTCGATCAGCTCGGCGCGCGAGGTGTTGACCAGCAGGGAGGTGGGCTTCATCAAGGCCAGATCGGCCGGCGTGACGATGCCCCGCGTGGCCTCGTTGAGGCGCAGGTGCAAGGTCAGCACATCGCTCTGCCCGAAAAAGTCCTCCCGGCTGGCTGCGGCTTCGTAACCGTCCTGCACGGCCTTGTCGCGCGAAGCCTCGCGGCCCCAGACCAGCACGCGCATGCCAAAGGCCCTGCCATAGCCGGCCACCATCTGCCCGATCTTGCCGTAGCCCCAGATGCCCAGGGTCTTGCCGCGCAGTACGGTGCCCAAACCGAAGTTGGTCGGCATGGCGGCCGATTTCAGGCCGGATTGCTGCCAGACGCCGTGCTTGAGGTTGCCGATGTACTGGGGTAGCCGGCGCATGGCGGCCATGATGAGCGCCCAGGTCAGCTCGGCGGGAGCCACCGGCGAGCCCGTGCCTTCTGCAATCGCAATGCCACGCTCGGTGCAGGCCGCGACATCGATGTGATTGCCCAGACGGCCGGTCTGGGAGATGAGCTTGAGGCGTGGCAGCTTCTCGATGAGCTGACGCGTGATGGGGGTGCGTTCGCGGATCAGGACCAGCACATCGGCGTCCCGCAGGCGGACCGATAGCTGGCCCAGTCCCTTGACGGTGTTGGTGTAGACCTTGGGGGGATAGTCGGCCAGCTTGCTGGCGCATTCGAGCTTGCGGACGACGTCTTGGTAGTCGTCGAGGATGACGATGTTCATGCCGCTATTGTGCCTTGCGGTCCGCTCAGGGCGAACCCTGACGGAGGTCGGCAGGGCTTGCCGGTGGCGGGCGCGGCCCCGCCCGCAGGCTGGTCGCTCAGGCGTGGGCTGCTTCGCTGGCGGCCAGGCGATCCAGTTCGGCGCAGACATCGGCCATGCGGCCAGAGATCACCATGCGGCCCACCTGGGAGCGCGGCTGGCCGGCCTCCATGACACGCACCACACGCAGGGGGCGCTGTGCCGGGCGGCTGTTGCGCACGATGGCCGCCATTGCATTGCTGCAGGGCAGGGCGGGGGCGCTGGCGGCGGGGCGCTGCGATGTGGGAGAGGCCAGTCGGCGCAGCAGCTTGTGCAGGGGCGACCAGAGGGCGTCGGTGGCGGACCAGGCGGAGTTCATCGGGAGCCTTTCAGGGGGCGGTACGCGCTCACATGAGCATGGTGTTGCGGATCAGGCCCACAGCCAGGCCTTCGATTTCGAAGGGGTCGCCGGGCTCGACCACAATGATCTGGTAGTCCGGGTTTTCGGGCAGCAGTTCAATCAGGTGCTTGTTGCGGCGGAAACGCTTGACCGTGACCTCGTCGCCCAGGCGGGCCACGACGATCTGGCCGTTCTTGGCATCCTTGGTGGACTGCACGGCCAGCAGGTCGCCGTCCATGATGCCGGCATCGCGCATGGACATGCCGCGCACCTTGAGCAGGTAATCGGGCTTGCGCTGGAACAGCGAGCTTTCGACGTAATAGGTCTGGTCCACGTGCTCCTGCGCGAGAATGGGCGAACCGGCGGCCACGCGCCCGATCAGGGGCAGGGCCAGCTGGGCCAGGTCCGGCATGGGCAGGGAGAATTGCTTGATGCGGGATTCGTTGATGGAGCGCAAGGCCTCGCCCTGCAGTCGGATGCCACGCGAGGTGCCGCTGACGAGTTCGATCACCCCCTTGCGCGCCAGGGCCTGCAAGTGCTCTTCGGCCGCGTTGGCGGACTTGAAGCCGAGCTCGGTGGCGATCTCGGCGCGGGTGGGCGGGGCACCGGTGCGCGCAATCGCGCTCTGGATCAGGTCCAGAATCTGCTGCTGGCGGGCGGTCAGCTTGATCGGGTACTGCGGCAGGTCCATGGTCATGACTCCTGTGGGTGGGGCAAGACTTCACTGTCTTGATATCCAGTAACTGTATTTTTAACCAGCTTCACAAGAAATGCAAGCGGTCGGACAAAAAATTGTGGTTCTGGGCACGGGCGGCACCATCGCGGGCCTGGCGCAGGGCGCGGCCCCGGGGCGTTATCTCGCAGCGCAGAAGCCCGTGGATGCGCTGCTGGCCGATGTGGCCGTGCCTGGGGGGCTGACCGTCCAGGCCGAGCAGGTGGCCCAGATCGACAGCAAGGACATGGCGCTGGCGGTCTGGCAGGCCCTGCTGCGAGCCTGTCGGTTGCACCTGGACCGGGCAGATGTGCAGGGCCTGGTCATCACCCACGGTACCGACACGCTGGAGGAAACGGCCTGGCTGCTGCAGGCCCTGCTGGCGCCGCGCAAGCCCGTGGTGCTGACCTGTGCCATGCGCCCGTCCGACGCGCCCGATGCCGATGGCCCGCGCAACCTCGCCGATGCCTTGGCCGTGGCCGCGGATCCCGGGGCCTCGGGCGTGCTGGCGGTGTGCGCCGGCCGCATCCTGGGGGCGCAGGAGGTACAGAAGCTGCACAGTTCGCGGCTCGATGCCTTCGGTTCGGGCGAGGCGGGTGACATCGGACGCGTGCTGGCGGGGCGGGTGCAGTGGCTGCGTGATCGACCCGTGAGCACACCGCGGGCTGTGCTGGACGCCGTGCTGGCTGCGCCCGCCTTGCCGCGCGTGGAAATCGTGCTCAGTCATGCCGCAGCCTGTGGCGCCACGGTGGATGCGCTGGTCGACCCGGAGGCTGCGGTGCGCCACGGCGCGGCCCCGGTGCGCGGCCTCGTGCTGGCCGGAACGGGCGGCGGTACCCTGCATCGCGAGATCGAAGCCGCGGCCCGGCGTGCACAGGCCGCGGGCGTGCGCGTGGTGCGCAGCACGCGCTGTGCCGACGGCTGGCCGCAGCCGCGCGCGGACGACGTGTTCCCCGCGCTGCCGCTGAGTCCGGTCAAGGCGCGGCTCGCGCTGATGCTGGACCTGCTGGAGCGCTGAGATGTGGGCCGCATTGCAGACCAGTACCTGGGCCTACCCTGCCCTGGAGGTGGCGCATCTCTTCGGCATTGCCCTGCTGCTGGGCAACCTCGTATTGCTGGAACTGCGGGTCTTCGGCCTGGGCGCCGCCTTGCCGGTGCCGGCCCTGGCGCGGCTGAGCCTCACGCTGGCCGGGGCAGGCTTCGGCCTGGCCGCGGCCTCGGGCCTGCTGATGTTCGGCACCCAGCCAGCAGAGCTGCTGGCCAACCGGGCTTTCACCCTCAAGATGCTGCTGTTATTGCTGGCGGCGTGTAATGCGGGCTGGTTCCATGGCCGTGGCTCACTGCACAGGCTCGACTCCCTGGCGCGGGTGCAGATGGCCCTGTCCACGCTGATCTGGCTGGGCGTGCTGACCTGCGGCCGCTGGATTGCCTATCTTTGACCGACCACCGAGGAGCACACGATGCAGAGACGTACTGTCATGAGCCTGGCCCTTCCCCTGGCTTTCGGGCCCGGCCTCTTGCCGCTGGCCCGCGCGCACCACGGCTGGAGCAGCTTCGACCAGGATCGTCCCATCTACCTGCAGGGCCGCGTGCACAGCGTGCGCTGGCAGAACCCGCACGCCGAGCTGGTGCTGGAGCTGCCGGCCAGGCCGAGCCTGTCGGCCGATCTGGCCCAGCGCGCCTTGCCGGCGCAAAGCGCGCCCGTGGACGGCAAGGCCTTGCTGGCCAAGGCCCAGCTGCCACGGCGCCAGGACCGGCGCTGGGAGATCG
>JAIERT010000002.1 GCA_019746735.1 Burkholderiaceae bacterium
ATCAGCTCCTGGTGGGTCAACCTCTTCGGCCACGCCAACCCGCGCATCAACGCGGCGCTGAAAGACCAGCTCGACAAGCTGGAGCACGCCATGCTGGCCGGCTTCACGCACGCGCCCGTGGTCGAGCTGTCCGAGCGCCTGTCGGCGCTGACCGGCGGTGTGCTCGGCCATTGCTTCTACGCCTCCGACGGCGCCTCGGCGGTGGAGATTGCGCTCAAGATGAGCTTCCACTACTGGCGCAACAGCGGTCAGGGGCAGAAGCAGGAATTCGTCTGCCTTTCGGGTAGCTACCACGGCGAGACCATCGGCGCTCTGGCCGTGACCGATGTGGCGCTGTTCCGCGATGCCTACGGCCCGCTGATCCAGCGCGCCCACGTCGTGGCCTCGCCCGATGCCAGGCTGGCCCGCGAGGGCGAGAGCGCGGCCGACGTGGCGGGCCGCGCCGCCGCCGCCCTGGAGACCCTGTTGCAGGAACGCGCGGGCCAGATCGCCGCGGTTATCGTCGAGCCCCTGGTGCAGTGCGCCACGGGCATGGCCATGCACGACCCGGAATACCTGCGCCTCGTGCGCGCCTTGTGCGACAAACATGAAGTGCACCTGATTGCCGATGAGATCGCCGTGGGCTGCGGGCGCACGGGCAGCTTCTTTGCCTGCGAGCAGGCCGGTGAAAATGGGAAGCCGATGTGGCCCGACTTCCTCTGCCTGTCCAAGGGCATCAGCGGCGGCTACCTGCCGCTCTCGCTGGTGATGACGCGCGACCGCATCTACCAGGCCTTCTACGACCCGGACGTCACGCGCGGCTTTCTGCATTCGCATTCCTACACCGGCAATCCCCTGGCCTGCCGCGCGGCCCTGGCCACGCTGGACATCTTTGCCCAGGACGATGTGCTCAACGCCAACCGTGCCAAGGCGCAGCAGCTGACCCAGGCCTTGCTGCCGCTGGCCACCGATACCCGGGT
The DNA here is from genome assembly GCA_019746735.1 of Burkholderiaceae bacterium. Lineage (GTDB taxonomy): Bacteria > Pseudomonadota > Gammaproteobacteria > Burkholderiales > Burkholderiaceae_C > Hylemonella. The sequence goes on from JAIERT010000002.1 coordinate 960, forward strand.
GCGGCACTTCCGCTGCCAGGGCATGATCTGGGCCTTCGACGCCGTGGTGGACGACGCGCAGCAGGCTGCCACCTTCTCGCGTCGCTTCTTCGCCGCGGCCCTGCAGCGCGGCCTGCTGCTGCGTCCCATCGGTCGCACGGTCTATCTGATGCCGCCATATGTGCTGGACGACGGGGAGATCGCCCTGATCGCCGAGCGCACACGCGCCACCTTCGAGGAGGTGATGGCGTGAGCTTCGCGTTGATGGATGACCTGCAGGAGCGCATCGACGCGCTCGACGCCCAGGGCCTGCGCCGCCGCCGTCGCACGGCCGAGACACCCTGTGCGCCGCACGCCGTCGTGGACGGGCAGCGGGTGCTGAGCTTCAACAGCAACGACTACCTGGGCCTGGCCGCCGACGCGCGTATTGCCGCCGCCCTGCAGGAAGGCGTGCGCCTCTACGGCGCGGGCAGCGGGGCATCGCATCTGGTCAGCGGGCACTCGAAAGCCCATGAGGAACTCGAAGAACGCCTGGCCGACCTCCTGGCGCCGCATCTGGTGCAGGCGCGCGCCCTCTACCTGAGCACCGGCTACATGGCCAACCTGGCCGTGCTCACGGCCCTGGCCGCGGCCACGCCGGGCGAGGCCGAGATCTTTTCTGACGCGCTCAACCACGCCTCCATCATCGACGGCACGCGTCTGGCGCGTGCCCGGGTCACGGTCTATGCGCACAACGATGTGGCGGCGCTGGAACAGGCCCTGGTGGCCAGCAGTGCGAAGAACAAGATCGTCGTGAGCGACAGCGTCTTCAGCATGGACGGCGACATCGCCCCCCTGCCGCAGATCCTGGCGCTGTGCGAGCGCTTCGGTGCCTGGCTGGTGGTGGACGACGCGCATGGCTTTGGTGTGCTCGGTGAACACGGCCGCGGTGCGCTGGAGCACTTCCAGCTCAAGTCGCCACAGCTGGTCTACATGGGCACCCTGGGCAAGGCCGCCGGCGTCAGCGGCGCCTTCGTGGCGGCGCACGCCACGGTGATCGACTGGCTGGTGCAGCGCGCGCGCCCCTATATTTACACCACGGCCGCCGCGCCCGCGCTGGCCCATGCCCTGCTGACCAGCGTGGCCCTGATCGACAGCCGCGAAGGCCAGCAGCGCCGTGCCCAGCTGGAGCTCTTGCAGCATCAACTGGCCGCCATGCCCCTGCGCGCGGGCTGGAAGCATCTGGCCTCGCCCACACCGATCCAGCCCCTGGTCATTGGCGGCAATGCCGAGGTGCTGGCCGCCGCCCAGGCCCTGCTGGAGCAGGGCCTCTGGGTTTCGGCCATCCGCGCGCCCACCGTACCCGTGGGCACGGCGCGCCTGCGCATCACGCTCTCGGCCGCGCATACCCATGAGGACGTGGCGCGTTTGCTGGACGCCCTGCACAGCCTTGCGAAAGAATCCTGAATGCCTGCCTTTTCCTGCTTCGTCACCGGCACCGACACCGAGATCGGCAAGACCCTGATCAGCGGCGCGCTGCTGCATGCCCTGGGCCAGGCTGGCGTGCGCGCGGCCGGCATGAAGCCTGTCGCCGCCGGCGCCGAGGAGCGCGACGGTGTGCTGCGCAACGAGGACGTGGATTTCCTCTACGACGCCGCGCCGCTCAAGCTGCCGCGTGAACTGACCACCCCTTATCTCTTTCGCACCCCGGCCGCCCCACACATTGCCGCGGCGCTGGAGTGCCAGCCTATCGAGCCGCGCCACATCGTCGCCGCCTATGAGCAGGTGCGCGCCCAGGCCGAGGCCGTGGTGGTCGAAGGCGTGGGCGGCTGGCGTGTGCCGCTGACCAACAGCTACGACACCTCGGACCTCGCGCGCCAGCTCGGCCTGCCGGTCATCCTGGTCGTGGGCCTGCGCCTGGGCTGCATCAACCACGCCCTGCTGACCGCCGAGGCGATTGCCGCGCGCGGCCTCAGGCTCGCAGGCTGGGTGGCCAACACGGTGGACCCGGCCATGGGCCATGCGGACGGCAATGTGGAAGCCATCGCGGCCCGCCTGAACGCCCCTCTGCTGGGGCGCGTGCCACGACTCGATCAGCCCTCCGCCGCAGCCGCGGCAGCCTGCCTGGACCTCGGAAAGGTGAAGACCGATGTTTAAGAATATTCTCATCGCCAATCGCGGTGACCAGCGGCGTAGCCGCGCAGCAGCGAAGCTAAATGGCCTGGTGCGCGCAGCGCACGGAGGCGGTTTCAGCGCGGTGGAGGTGCAGCATGTTTAAGAAGATCCTGATTGCCAACCGCGGTGAAATCGCCTGCAGAGTCGCTGCGACGGCAAAGCGTCTTGGTATCCGTACGGTCGCCGTCTACTCCGACGCCGACGCGAATGCCAAGCACGTGGCCGTCTGTGACGAAGCTGTACACATCGGTGGCAGCGCACCGGCCGAGAGTTACTTGCGCTGGGAACGCATCATCGAGGCTGCGAAGGCCACGGGCGCGCAGGCCATCCACCCGGGCTATGGTTTCCTCAGCGAAAACGAGGCCTTCGCCGACGCCTGCGCCCAGGCGGGCCTGGTCTTCATCGGCCCGCCGGCTTCCGCCATCCAGGCCATGGGCCTGAAGGCCGAGTCCAAGCGCCTGATGGACAAGGCCGGCGTGCCCCTGGTGCCGGGCTATCACGGTGCGGATCAGGACGCCGCGCTCTTGCAGCGCGAGGCCGACCGTATCGGCTACCCCGTTCTCATCAAGGCCAGCGCGGGCGGCGGCGGCAAGGGCATGCGTGTGGTCGAGCAATCCGCAGACTTCGCGGCGGCCCTGGCCTCGTGCCAGCGTGAGGCCATCAACAGCTTCGGTGATGCGGCCGTGCTGATCGAGAAGTACGTGACCCGCCCGCGCCACATCGAGATCCAGGTCTTCGGGGACACGCAGGGCAACTGCGTTTACCTCTTCGAGCGCGACTGCTCCGTGCAGCGTCGCCACCAGAAGGTGCTGGAAGAAGCGCCAGCGCCGGGCATGACGCCCGAGTTGCGGCAGCAGATGGGCGAGGCTGCCGTGGCTGCGGCGCGTGCCGTGAACTACGTGGGGGCGGGCACGGTGGAGTTCATCGTCGAGCAGCGCGACGGAAAAATGACGTTCTTCTTCATGGAGATGAACACGCGCCTGCAGGTCGAACACCCGGTGACCGAGGCCATCACGGGCCTGGACCTGGTGGAATGGCAGCTGCGTGTGGCGGCCGGCGAGCCGCTGCCGCTGAAGCAGGAGCAACTCAAGATCCACGGCCACGCCATCGAGGCGCGCATCTGCGCCGAGAACCCCGACAAGCAGTTCCTGCCCGCCACCGGCGCCCTGCAGGTCTATGCGCTGCCGCCTTGCAGCGAATTCAGCGTGAGCCCGGTGCGGGTGGACTCCGGCGTGCGCCAGGGCGATGCGATCAGCCCGTTCTACGACTCCATGGTCGCCAAGCTCATCGTGCACGGCGACACGCGCGAGCAGGCGCTGGCGCGGCTGGACGCCGCACTGGCCGCCACGCGCATCGTGGGCCTGCAGACCAATGTGCAGTTCCTGCGCCATGTGCTGGCCAGCCGCTCCTTTGCTGAAGGCCATCTGGACACGGCGCTGATCACGCGCGAGGCGGCCGTGCTCTTCGATCAGGAGAAGGTGGGGCTGCCGCTGGCCGCCGCCGCCGTGGTGGCCCACACCCTGCTGGCCGAGCAGGCGGCGTTGCCGGCTACGGGCTGGGTCGATCCCTGGGCGCGGCGCGACGGCTGGCGTACACACGGCCTGACGCAGCGTTATGTCGATCTGGAGTTCCGTGGCGAGCGTCACACGGCTGTGCTGACCTATCTGCACGACGGCGCCCTGCGCCTGCAGATCGAGGAGGCGAGTGCCCCCCTGTCCTTCAGCCGCGCTGCCGAGGGCATCGTGCTGCAGTACGCGGGCCAGCGCCTGACCGTGCAGGTCGAGCGCAGCGGCGAGGTGGCGCATGTCTACACCCCGCAGGGCGCGACCCAGATCACCGTGCTCGATGCCCTGGCCCATGCCGGCGAGGCGGCGGCCGAGGGCGGGCGGCTGACGGCGCCCATGCCGGGCAAGGTGGTGTCCTTCGCCGTCAAGGCCGGTGATGCCGTGAGCAAGGGCCAGGTGCTGGCCGTGATGGAGGCCATGAAGATGGAGCACACCATCGCCGCGCCGGGTGACGGCGTGGTGGCCGAGCTGCTCTATGCGCCGGGCGACCAGGTGAACGAGGGCGCGGAGCTCCTCAAGCTGTCGGCCACGTGACCGGATCCTGAGCGACCAGCCCTTAAGCTCGCAGGCATGAAGATCTATTTCTGCGGCACCGATTTCAAACCCGAGCCCTGGCTCGCGGCCCTGCGCGCGGCGCTGCCGCAGGCCAGTATCGAGGCCTGGGCGCCCGGCGCGCCGCCCGGGGACTACGCCGTGGTCTGGGCACCGCCCCAACAGTTTCTCGACGAGCAGCCGCAGCTCAAGGCCCTGTTCAACCTTGGTGCGGGTGTCGACGCGCTGACGCAGCTGAAGTTTTCGCCTGCCACCCGGCTCGTGCGCCTGGACGACGCGGGCATGTCGGTGCAGATGGCCGAGTACGTGCTGCATGCGTTGATCCGCCATTTCCGCGAGTTCGATGGCTACGACGCCGACGTGGCGCAAGGCAAATGGTCCTTCCGCAAGCCACGCCTGCGCGAGGACTTCCCCGTGGGCATCATGGGCCTGGGTGTGCTGGGCCAGCGCGTGGCGCGCGCCGTGCAGGCCTTCGAATTCCCGGTGCTGGGCTGGAGCCGCAGCGCCAGGGAGGTGCCGGGCATGCGCACCTATGCGGGGGCGGCACAGTTCGATGAGTTCCTTGCCGAGACCCGTGTGCTGGTCTGCCTGCTGCCCCTGACCGAGGAAACGCGCGGCATCATGAACCGCCGCACGTTCTCCCTGCTGCGGCCTGGGGCCTATGTGATCAATGTGGCGCGTGGCGGCCATCTGGTCGAGGAGGACCTGATTCCCCTGCTCGATAGCGGCCAGCTGGCCGGGGCCGCGCTGGACGTGTTCCGCGAGGAGCCTCTGCCGGCGGGCCACCCCTTCTGGCGCCACCCGAAGATCGCCATCACCCCGCACACGGCCGCGCGCACCCTGCGTGACGAAAGCGTGGCGCAGATCGCGGGCAAGATCGCCCGGCTGGAGCGTGGGGAAACGATTGCGGGTATCGTCGACCCCGTGAAAGGCTATTGACATGAGTTTCCCGACCCGCGTTCAGATCATTGATGTCGGCCCGCGCGACGGGCTGCAGAACGAGAAGCAGCCCGTGCCCGCCGCCGTGAAGATCGAGCTCGTGCAGCGCCTGCAGGATGCGGGTCTGACGGAGATCGAGGTCACGAGCTTCGTCTCGCCCAAGTGGGTGCCGCAGATGGGCGACAACGCCGAGGTCATGGCCGGCATCACCCGCCAGCCCGGCGTGCGCTACTCGGTGCTGGTGCCCAACCTCAAGGGCTGGGAGGCGGCCGTAGGGTCCCAGCCCGACGAGATCGTGGTCTTCGGTGCGGCCAGCGAGGCCTTCAGCCAGAAGAACATCAACTGCTCCATCGCCGAGAGCATCGAGCGTTTTGCGCCCGTGGTCGAGGCTGCGCTCGCAGCGGGCATCCGCGTGCGCGGCGCGATGAGCTGCACCGTGGGCTGTCCCTACGAGGGCGAGGTGGCGCCCGAGCGCGTGGGGATGCTGGCCGGGCTGATGAAGGGCATCGGCGTGCAGCGCGTGGACGTGGCCGACACCATCGGCGTCGGTACCCCGATCAAGGTTCAGCACGCCATCGAGGCCACGCTGGCGCACTTTGGGATCGATGACATCTCGGGCCATTTCCACGACACCTATGGCCAGGCCCTGTCCAACACCTATGCCGCGCTGGAGCTGGGCGTGTGGAACTTCCAGTCCTCGGTGGCCGGCCTGGGCGGCTGCCCTTATGCCAAGGGCGCCACGGGCAATGTGGCGACCGAAGACCTGGTCTATCTGCTGCAGGGCCTGGGCATCGAGACCGGCATCGATCTGGACCGCCTCGTCGATGCGGGCGCCTTCATCAGCGCCGCGCTGGGCCGCAAGCCCAACTCGCGCGTGGCCACGGCCCTCCTGAACAAAAGGAGCTGAGTGTCATGGAGTGGCTGGCCCGGCAGGCAGAGCGTGCGCAGCGCAAGGTGAGCGACCTGCCCTCGCCGTGCATCGCGGTCTGTCGCATGGCGTTTGCCACCGGCCTGTGCGAGGGCTGCCTGCGCACGCTGGAGGAAATCAAGGCATGGTCCACGCTGGATGACGAGGGCAAGCGCGCGGTCTGGGCGCTGATCGAACAGCGTGCCCTGCAGGCCGAGGCCGCCGAAGGAGACGCACCATGAAACAGATCATCTGCTACCTGGACTTCATCTCGCCCTACAGCCACCTGGCTTTCGAGAAACTGCCCGAGACGCTCATGGGCCTGAGCTATTCGGTGGCCTACCGGCCCGTGCTGCTGGGCGCGATGCTGCGCCATCACCAGCTGCTGGGCCCGGCCGAGGTGCCCGCCAAGCGGGCCTGGACCTACCGCCATGTGCAGTGGCTCGGGCATGCGCATGGGGCGCCGCTGCAGATGCCGGCCGTCCACCCTTTCAACCCGCTGCCCCTGCTGCGCCTGGCCATCGCCTGCGCCGACGCGGGCGATCCGAACCGCTACGTCTGCGAGACGCTTTTGCGCCATGTCTGGCAGGGCGGGCTTGATGCCGTCGATGCGCAGCGCCTGCAGGCCTTGCGTGAGCAGTTGTCCCCGCCGCGCGCGCCGGATGACGAGGCGGTGAAGAACCGCCTGCGTGCCAACACCGATGAGGCCATTGCTGCCGGTGCCTTCGGCGTCCCGTCCTTTGCGGTGGATGGTCGCCTGTTCTGGGGCTACGACAGCCTGCCCATGCTGCGCCGCTACCTCGAGGGCGATCCCTGGTTCGACGGGCCGGGCTGGCAGGCCTGGACCAACCCCGAGGCCTGAACAGGCCTCAGCGCCGGAAGCGCCCGTCGGCCGTGATGATGGCCAGATCGGCGAAGTCCAGCCCGGTGTGGTCCTCGGGGCTGAAATGCACTTCGAGGCCGCCGATGTCGAACTTGCCCAGGTTTTCCAGCGCGGCCTGGATGCGTTCGCGCGTGGGCTTGGGCCCGGCGCGGCGCAGCCCTTCGACCAGCACCTTGGCGGCGGCATAGCCTTCGAGCATGGCCGGGCTGACCTCGCCCGAGCCCTTGGCCCGTGCCAGGTCTTGCGCTTCCTTGACCAGACCGTAGGCGATGGAATGCGGAAAGACCTGGGAGACGATGACGCCGCGCGCGTTCTCACCGAGGCTCTTGATGAAGCCGCCCGAGGCATTGTTCGACAGCGTCACCACCTGGGCGCTGCTGCCTGCCGCGCGCAGGGCCTTGAGGCCGTCGACCACGGCCGATCCCGAGGCGATCATGAGCACCGCCTGGGCGCCTGACTGGGCGATGGCCGGTCCGATCTTGCTGAAGTCGGGCTTGGCGCGGTCGAACTTCTCGAGCACGACCGGGGTCAGCTTGGCGGCGGCCAGCCCCTTCTGGGCCCCGGCCAGGCCGTCCAGCCCGAAGCTGTCGTCCACGTGCACCACGGCCAGCCGGTTCATGCCGATCGTTGCCAGGTGGGTGATGGCCTTTTCAGCCTCGCGCTGGTAGGTGGCCCGTACGTTGAAGACGTGCTTCTTCAGCGGCTGGTGCAGGCTCATGGCGCCCGTGGACGGGGCAATGAGCGGGATGCCGTAGCGGTCCAGCAGGGGGAGGATGGCCTCGGTGTGCGGGGTGCCGCGGTTGAGGAAGAGCGCCACCACGTTCTGGTCGATCAGCTTCTGGGCGTTTTCCGCCGCCAGCTTGGGGTCGAACTTGTCGTCCAGCGAGATCAGCTCGATCTTCTGGCCATTGACGCCGCTCTTCGCATTGATGGCGTCGATGTAGAGCTTGGCGCCCTCGGTGGTTTCCTTGACGCCCGCGGCGACCGGGCCGCTGAAGCCGGCGGTCTGGCCGATCAGGATCTGCGCCTGGCTGCCGAGGGCGAGCCAGGCCAGCACAGCGATGCCCAAGGCTCTGAGGTGTCGCATCATGTCTCCTCGTGACGTGCTCTTGCCCGCGGAGTGTATGCCCAATCCGCCCCGGGGCCGCAGGGACAGGGACGGTCACAGGCGCGTCGGCGCCGGCGATCTCTCAACGCCGGAACCGGCCGTCGCTGGTGATGATGGACAGGTCGGCGAAATCCAGGCCGGAGTGGTCCCTGGTGCTGAAGTTCACCTCCAGCCCGCCGATGTCGAACTTGTTGAAGCCCTCCAGCGCGGCATGGACCCGGGCGCGCGTGGGCTTGTCACCGGCGCGGCGCAGGCCCTCGACCAGCACCTTGGCGGCGGCAAAGCCTTCGAGCATGGCCGGGCTCACTTCGGCCAGTCCCTTGGCGCGTGCGAGGTCGTTGGCTTCCTTGACCAGCGGATAGGTCAGCGACTGCGGGAACACCTGGCTGACGATCACGCCACGCGCATGCTCGCCCAGGCTCTTGATGAAGCCGCCCGAGGCGTTGTTGGACTGGGTCACGATCTGGGCCGTGCTGCCGGCGGCGCGGATGGCCTTCACGGCGTCGGCCGCGGCCACCCCCGAGGCGATCAGCACGATGGCCTGCGGATTCGCGCGGGCCAGTGCCGGCGCGATGGTGGTGAAGTCCGGCTTGGTGCGGTCGTACTTGGCGACCAGCACGGGCTTGAGCTTCGCCTGTTCCAGGCCGCGCTGCGCACCCACCAGGATGTCGTTGCCGAAGCTGTCGTCCACGTGCAGCACGGCGATGCGGTCGATACCAATGGTGACAAGGTGCTGGATGGCCTTCTCGGCCTCGCGCTGGTAGGTGGCCCGCACGTTGAAGACGTACTTTTTGACCGGCTGATGCAGCACCATGGCGCCGGTCGAGGGGCCCACCAGGGCCACACCATGCTGGTCCAGCACCGGAATGATGGCCTCGGTGTGCGGTGTGCCGCGGTTGAGGAACATGGCCACCACATTGCGCTGCTCGATCAGGGTGCGGGCGTTTTCGGCCGCCAGCTTGGGATCGAACTTGTCGTCCAGCTGGATCAGCTCGATCTTCTGGCCGTTGACACCGCCCCGGGCATTGATGGCGTCGATGTAGAGCAGGGCGCCGTCCGTGATTTCCTTGACGCCCACCGCCGAGGTGCCGGTGAAACCGGCCGTCTGGCCCACCAGGATCTGTGCCTGCACGTGGAGGCCCAGCAGCAGGCCCGCCAGGACCGCCGCGATACGTAGTTTTCTCATTTCAGCTGCCTTTGCAGACCAACGACGGGTTTGGATTCTATGCCCGTCGCCCTACGGACAGATTACGACCCTACGCCCACCTTGCCTTGTGCTTGCTCCTAGAATGTTTGGGCCTTTAGCAGCGAGAGCCACCATGACCCAGGGAAGCATCCGCATCCGCGGCGCGCGTCAGCACAACCTCAAGAACCTCGATCTGGACATCCGCACAGGGGAGCTCACGGTGGTTACCGGGCCGAGCGGCTCGGGCAAGTCCAGCCTGGTGTTCGACACCCTGTACGCCGAGGGCCAGCGCCGCTACGTCGAGACCTTCAGCGCCTATGCGCGCCAGTTCCTGGACCGCATGGACAAGCCCGCCGTCGACAAGGTCGAGGGTGTGCCCCCGGCCATTGCCATCGACCAGACCAATCCGGTGCGCTCCTCGCGTTCCACGGTCGGCACGATGACCGAGCTCAACGACCACCTCA
>JAIERT010000241.1 GCA_019746735.1 Burkholderiaceae bacterium
CATAGTGATTCTTTCAAGGCAGCCAGCATGAGCTGGTTTTCCTGCGGGGTGCCCACGGTCAGGCGCAGGCAGTTGGTCAGCAGCGGATGGAGCCTGGACACATTCTTCACCAGGACCTTGCGGGCCTTCATGCCCTCGAAGGTCTGCACGGCATCCGCCACGCGGATCAGGATCATGTTGGCGTCGCTGTTCCAGACCCGCACTCCGGGCAGATGCTTCAACGCTTCTAAAAGCATAGCACGCTGGGCTTTGATCTCCGCTGCCTGGGCGGCAAAAACATCGGCATGCTCGAGCGCAAACAGGGCGCATTCATAGTTCAGCACGCTGACGTTGTAGGGCGGGCGCACCTTGTCGACCTCGGCGATCAGCTCGGCCGGGCCCATCATGTAGCCCAGCCGCACGCCGGCCAGGCCGAACTTGGACAGGGTGCGCATCAGCAGCACATGGCGGTTGGCGGCCGGGTTGGCGCGGATGCGCTCGATCCAGCTGCGCGCAGCGAAGGGCTGGTAGGCCTCGTCCATCACGACCAGCCCCCCCTGCTCGCCCACGGCGGCGATGATCTTCTCGATCGCCGCATCGTTCCAGAGGTTGGCCGTCGGGTTGTTGGGATAGGCGATGTAGGTGATCGTGGGCTTGTGCTTGGCGATCGCCCCCAGCATGGCCGTCACGTCGAGCTCGAACTCGGCCGTCAGCGGCACGCCGTGAAAAACCAGGCCCTGCAGCTGCGCGCTCATGGCGTACATCACGAAACCGGGCAGCGGCGCCAGGATGGAGGCACCGGGCGTGTCGCAGGCCATGGCCAGCAGGGAGATCAGCTCGTCCGAGCCATTGCCCAGCATCAGGGCATAGCCTTCGGGCATGCCGGCGTAGCGGGCCAGCGCGGCACGCAACTCATCCACACGGCCGTCCGGGTAACGATTCAGGGCCAGCCGGCCCAGACGCTGCCCCAGCGCGTCCTGCAGCGCGGGCGGCAGGCTGTAGGGGTTCTCCATGGCGTCGAGCTTGACCATGCCGGCCGATTCCTGCACGGCATAGGCATGCATGCCCTGGATGTCCTGGCGAATCAGTGCCTGGAACTTGGGATCGGGTGCGTTCATCTGGCGTCTTTCAGGCGCATCTCGGCCGCGCGCGCATGGGCCTGCAGGCCTTCGCCATGCGCGAGCACGGAAGCGATCCGCCCCAGGGACTGGGCGCCGGCCTCGCTGACCTCGATCAGGCTGCTGCGTTTCTGGAAGTCGTAGACGCCCAGCGGCGAGGAAAAGCGCGCCGTGCCCGAGGTGGGCAGCACGTGGTTGGGGCCGGCGCAGTAGTCACCCAGCGATTCACTGGTGTAGGCACCGAGGAAGATGGCGCCGGCATGCTTGAGCAGCGGCTCCCACTTCTGCGGATCACGGCTGGAGACCTCCAGGTGCTCGGGCGCGATGCGGTTGCTGATGGCGCAGGCTTCTTCCATGCTGCGCGTGTGGATCAGCGCGCCACGGCCCGTGAGCGACTTGGCGATGATTTCGGCACGCGGCATCGCACCCAGCAGGCGGTCGATCTCGCGCTGCACGGCGTCGATGTAGGCCGCGTCCGGGCACAGCAGGATGCTCTGCGCGAGCTCATCGTGCTCGGCCTGGCTGAACAGGTCCATAGCCACCCAGTCGGCCGGCGTGCTGCCGTCGGCCAGCACGAGGATCTCGCTCGGGCCGGCGATCATGTCGATGCCGACCCTGCCGAACACATGCTTCTTGGCGCTGGCCACGTAAGCATTGCCCGGGCCGGTGATCTTGTCCACGCCGGGCACGGTGGCCGTGCCATAGGCCAGGGCCGCCACGGCCTGGGCGCCGCCGATGGTGAAGGCACGCGTGACGCCGGCCACGTAGGCTGCGGCCAGCACGAGGGGATTCTTCTCGCCGCGCGGCGTGGGCACCACCATGATGATCTCGCCCACCCCGGCCACGTGGGCGGGAATGGCGTTCATCAGCACGGAGGACGGGTAGGCCGCCTTTCCGCCAGGCACGTAGATACCCACGCGGTCCAGCGGCGTGACCTTCTGGCCCAGCAGGGTGCCGTCGGCGTCGCGGTAGCTCCAGCTCTCGCCGTTGGCGCGCTTCTGCGCCTCGTGGTAGCTGCGCACGCGCTGGGCGGCAGCCTGCAGGGCCTCGCGTTGCGCGGCCGGCAGGCCGTCGAAGGCCGCCTTGAGCTCGGCCTGCGTGAGTTCGAGATCCTGGAGCGTCTTGCCCTGCACACCGTCGAAGCGCGCGGTGTACTCCAGCACGGCCGCATCGCCACGCTTCTGCACATCGGCCAGGATCTCGGCCACACGCTGCTCGATGGCGGCATCGGTCTCGCCCGACCAGTGCAGGCGCTCCTTGAAGCGCACCTCGAAATCAGTCTGGGCCGTGGACAGGCGCAGGGGCGTGGCCTTGATGCTCATGCCGTGGCCTCCAGGGCCTTGCCAAAGGCGTCGATGATCTGGCGCATGGGTTCGCGCTTGAGCTTGAGTGCGGCCTGGTTCACCACCAGGCGCGAGGAGATGTCCATGATGCGCTCGACCTCGACCAGCTGGTTGGCCTTGAGCGTGTTGCCGGTGGAGACCAGATCGACGATGGCGTCGGCCAGGCCGGTCAGAGGGGCCAGCTCCATGCTGCCGTAGAGCTTGATCAGGTCCACGTGCACGCCCTTGGCGGCGAAGAAGTCGCGCGCGATCGCCACGTACTTGGTCGCCACGCGCAGACGCGCGCCCTGGCGCACGGCGGCGGCGTAGTCATAGCCCTCGCGCACGGCCACGCTCACACGGCATTTGGCGATCTGCAGGTCCAGCGGCTGGTACAGGCCTTCGGTTCCATGCTCGATCAGCGTGTCCAGGCCGGTGATGCCCAGGTCGGCACCGCCGTACTGCACATAGGTGGGCACATCGGTGGCGCGCACCAGCACCACGCGTACATCCGGCTGGTTGGTGGCCAGGATGAGCTTGCGGGTCTTCTCGGGATCGTCCAGCACCTCGATGCCGGCCGCCTGGAGCAGGGGCAGGGTCTCATCGAAGATGCGGCCTTTGGATAGAGCGAGGGTGATCATGGCGGGACTTTCAAGGCCTTGATTTTCTCACGCCGGACACCCTGCCCGGCTCGGGGGAAGCAAAAGCCCCGCAGCCTGTTCCGCCCGGAACCAGTCGCCCGGCCTTATTTGATGCGTTCGATGTCCGCCCCGATGGCCGCCAGCTTGGCTTCCATGCGGTCGTAACCCCTGTCAAGGTGATAGATACGATCGACCACGGTCTCGCCCTCGGCCACCAAGCCGGCGATGACCAGGCTGGCCGAGGCCCGCAGGTCCGTGGCCATGACGGTGGCGCCCGAGAGCTGCTCCACCCCCTCCATCACCGCCACCTTGCCATCGATCTGGATATTCGCGCCCAGGCGCACCAGCTCGTTGACATGCATGTAGCGGTTCTCGAAGATGGTCTCGGTCACCTTGGCCGTGCCCTGGGCGATGCAGTTGAGCGCCATGAACTGGGCCTGCATGTCGGTAGGGAAGCCCGGGTACTCGGTGGTGCGGAAGCTCTGCGCCTGCAGGCGACCCTGGGACTGCACGCGTATGCCGTCGGGCAAGGCCGTCACCTTGGCACCGGCCGCGACCAGCTTCTCGATCACGGCGTCCAGATGGTCGGCGCGGCCATGCTTGAGCACCACGTCACCGCCCGTCGCTGCCACGGCGCAGAGGAAGGTACCAGCCTCGATGCGATCGGCCACCACCTGATGCTCGCAGCCCTGAAGGGCTTCGACCCCCTGGATACGGATGCGGCTCGTGCCATGGCCCTCGATCTTCGCACCCATCTTGATGAGCATCTCGGCCAAGTCGGGAATCTCGGGCTCCTGCGCGGCGTTCTCGAGGATGGTCTCGCCCTCGGCCAGAGTCGCCGCCATGAGCAGGTTCTCGGTGCCCGTCACAGTGACCATGTCGGTCGTGATGCGCGCGCCTTTGAGGCGCTGCTGCCCCTTGGGCAGCTTGGCGAGGATGTAGCCGTGCTCGACCGTGATCTCGGCGCCCATGGCCTGCAGGCCCTTGATGTGCTGGTCCACGGGGCGCGAGCCGATGGCACAGCCACCGGGTAGCGAGACCGTGGCCTCGCCAAAGCGCGCCAGCAGGGGGCCCAGGGCCAGCACCGAGGCGCGCATGGTCTTGACCAGTTCGTAAGGGGCTTCGGGGCTGCTCAGTTTGGCGGCGTCGATGCGCACCGTGCCGTCCTGGCCCTGCTCCACTGTCACGCCCATGTTGCGGATCAGCTTGAGCATGGTGGCAACATCCTGAAGGCGCGGCACGTTGCGTAGCGTGACCGGTTGCGCCGTCAGCAATGCCGCGCAGAGTTCGGGCAGGGCCGCGTTCTTGGCGCCGGAAACCAGCACCTCGCCACGGAGCACGCGCCCGCCACGGATCAGCAGTTTGTCCATCTGTGTTTACTTCGCTTGCGCCGCCCACTCGGCCGGCGTGTAGGTTTTCATGGAGAGGGCGTGCACCTCGTCGGTGTGCATCTTGTGGCCCAGCGTGGCGTAGACCCGCTGATGGCGCTGGATGGCACGCTTGCCCTCGAATTCAGCGGACACGATGGTCGCATACCAGTGACGGCCGTCGCCCGTGAGCTCGATGTGCTCGCAGACCAGACCGGCGGCGATGATGGATTGCAGTTCGTCAGCCGTCATGTTTCACCCCCTGATCTTGTAGCCGATGCGCAGCAGGTGCACGGCCAGCCCGCCCACGGCCAGCAGGGCCGTGCCCACGATGGCCAGGCTCAGCCAGGGCGAGACATCGCTGACGCCGAAAAAGCCGTAGCGGAAGCCGTCGATCATGTAGAAAAAGGGATTGAGGTGGCTCACCGCCTGCCAGAAGGCCGGCAGCGAATGGATGGAGTAGAACACGCCACTGAGGAAGGTCATGGGCATGATGAGGAAGTTCTGGAAGGCGGCAAGTTGGTCGAACTTCTCAGCCCAGAGGCCGGCGATCAGGCCCAGGGTACCCAGCAATGCAGCCCCCAGGATGGCAAACAGCAGCACCCACAGCGGCGACACCACGGACAGCTCCGTGAACCAGACCGTGGCCAGCAGCACCCCCGAGCCCACGACCAGTCCGCGCAGCACCGAAGAGCCCACGTAGGCGAAGAACCAGGCCCAGTGCGAGAGCGGGGTGAGCAGCAGGAAGACCAAGTTGCCCATGATCTTGCTCTGGATCAGCGAGGACGAGCTGTTAGCGAAGGCGTTCTGCAGCACGCTCATCATCACCAGACCGGGAATCAGGAAGGCGGTGTAACTGATGCGGTCGTAGACCTTGACGTGGTCTTCGAGCACGTGGCCGAAGATCAGCAGGTAGAGCACGGCCGTGAGCACCGGCGCCGCGATGGTCTGGAAGCTGACCTTCCAGAAGCGCAGCACTTCCTTGTAAAGCAGGGTTTGCCAGCCGCTCATTGCTTGCCCCCCATGACTTCGAGAAACACGTCTTCAAGGTCGGCCTTGGTGATCTCCACGTCATCCACCGTCACGCCCGATTCGCGCACCGCCGCCAGGTAGCTCTCGATCTCGCGCGCATCATGCGCCGGGAACTGCACCACACGCCCGGTCACGCGCGCGCGCGCCGCCAGGGCGGCCGGCAGCTCGCCTTCGATCTTCATGCGCAGCACATGGCTGGAAGCGGCCTTGAGCAACTCGCTGGTGCGCGCCAGGGCCACCACCTTGCCTGTCTTGAGCATGGCGATGCGGTTGCACAGGGCCTCGGCCTCTTCGAGGTAGTGCGTGGTCAGCAGCACCGTGTGACCCTGCTTGTTGAGTTTGGAGACGAAAGCCCAGAGCGTCTGACGCAGCTCCACGTCGACGCCGGCCGTGGGCTCATCCAGAACGATGACGGGCGGCTTGTGCACCAGGGCCTGGGCCACGAGCACACGGCGCTTCATGCCCCCCGAGAGCTGGCGCATATTGGCGTTGGCCTTGTCGGCCAGGCCCAGGCTGTCGAGCAGCTCGTCGATCCAGGCCTCGTTGTTCTTCACGCCAAAGTAGCCGGACTGGATGCGCAGGGTCTCGCGGACGTTGAAGAAGGGGTCGAAGACCAGCTCCTGCGGTACCACGCCAAGCTGCTGGCGTGCGCGGGCATAGTCGGTCTGCACGTCGTGACCCAGCACGGACACACGCCCGCTGCTGGCGCGGACCAGACCGGCCAGGATGCTGATCAGGGTGGTCTTACCGGCGCCGTTGGGCCCCAACAGGCCGAAGAACTCACCCTCTTCGATGTCGAGGCTGACATCGTCAAGGGCAGCAAAGGTGGCGCCCTTGGGACCGCGGGCCAGCGGATAGTGTCGGGAAACCGACTGGAAGGAGATGGCGGGCATGGGAGTCCGCCATTTTAGCGGGCTGCCCGCTGACGTGCAGGCGCGGCTCAGGCAGGCATCAACAATCCGTCCACACCGTAGAGGCGCGCCAGATCGGCCAGGCGTGTGCTGAGATGGCGGATTTCAAAACCCTTGCCAAGCGCCAGGCTGGCACGGCGGAACTCCAGCAGCACCGACAGGGCCGAAGAGTCGAAACGTTGCAGCGTGGCGGCGTCCACCACCACGGCGGGGCCGTTTTGCGAGGGCAGACCCTGCACCAGCATGCGCAGGCAGGCTGTGGCCTGCTTGTGGGTCAATTCAGAGGGCAGGACCAGCATCTCAGGCCTTCTTGGCGTTCGTCTTGTTGCGCTCGACCAGCGAGGCGATCAGGCCGTCGATGCCCTTGGCATTGACCTCCTGGGCAAACTGGCTGCGGTAGGTCTCGACCAGCCACACGCCCATGACGTTGAGGTTGTAGATCTTCCAGCCACGGCCCTCACCCGGCGTCTTTTCGAGGCGATAGTCGAGCTGGATCGGCTCGGGGTTACCCTGGCCACGAACTTCCGTGCGCACGACCACCTCCTTGTCTTCAGGGGCGGCACGCATGGGTTTGGCGGTGACCGTCATGTCATTGACCTGCGCCAGGGCGCCCGCGTAAGTACGCACCAGGAGGATCTTGTACTCTTCCTGGAGGCGCTTGCGCTGCTCCGGTGTGGCCTGACGCCAGCCCGGGCCGACCGAAGCGGCCGTCATGCGCTGGAAATTGACGTTGGGCATGATCTTGCTGTCGACCAGCGCAATGATGCGGCTGACGTCACCCGCCTTGATCGCAGGATCGGCCTTGATGCTGTCGAGCACCTCGGTCGAAAGCTTGACGATCATGGTATCCGCCGCGTCATCGGCAGCGTGAGCCGGCGCGACGACCTGCCCCAGGAGGATCAGAACCGTGGTGGTGGCCGCCAGCAGGCGGTGGAACAGACGTCGATGCATGGCGAATCACTCCTCTTGCAACGCAGCCGCAAGACTGCTCTTCCTCAACGCGGCCGGATGAGATCCAGCCGACAGGCCCGACCCTACTTGGCCGGTTCGGGCTCCGCCTCGTAATCTTCTTCGATCATCGGCTCTTCCGGCGGGTTCCCATCATAGACAAGGTTGCGGCGGTGCTGCAGATAGGCATCGCGCAAAAAAGTATATTTGTCGAGTGCCGCCTCTTCAAGCAGCCCTTCCTGCTTGAGCAGGCCGGCCCGCACGTGCACCACGCGCGTCGCTGTCAGCGTGTTGCGCACCGGTACCTCCTCGATCTGCGACACCAGATTGCCCTTGAAATCCACTGGCAAGGCCGCCGTGTCACGCACGGTCGAAGGTCCTAGCAGAGGCAGCACCACGTACGGCCCGGCACCGACGCCCCAGTGGCCCAGGGTCTGGCCAAAGTCCTCGTTGTGGCGCGGGATCTGCATCTCGCTGGCCACGTCGAGCACGCCCCCCAGGCCCATGAAAGTGTTGACCCAGAAACGCGTGAAGCTCTCGGCAGCCGCCTGGCCCTTGAGCTGCAGCACGCTGTTGACCGTGGTCCAGGCGTCGCCCAGATTGCCGAAGAAGTTGCCCACGCCCTTGCGCATCATCTCGGGCACGTTGTCCTGGTAGGCCGTGGCCACGGGCTTGAGCACCGCGCGGTCGACGGCGTCGTTGAACTGGTAGACGCCCCGGTTCCAGGGTTCCAGCGGGTCCGCCGGGTTGGCCTGCGGGCCCGTGGCGCACCCCGTCAGCAGCGCGCCGAGGGCAAGCGCACACAGGCGCAGGGCGCTGGTGCGCCACGTCCATGACACGCCGCGCCTCATTTCTTGCTGGCGCCTTCCTCTGACTTGCTGTAGAGAAATTGTCCGATCAGGTTCTCGAGCACGATGGCTGACTGCGTGCTTGCGATGACGTCACCCGCAGCGAGCAGCTTTTCTTCGGCGCCAGCCTCGATACCAATGTACTGGTCGCCGAGCAGGCCGCTGGTCAGGATCTTGAGCGAGCTGTCCTTGGGAAACTTGTAGCGGCTTTCCATGGACAACGCCACGCGGGCCTGGAAGGTCTTGTCGTCGAAGGTGATCGACTCCACGCGCCCCACCACCACGCCGCTGCTCTTGACCGCTGCCTTGGGCTTGAGGCCGCCGATGTTGTCGAAGCGCGCCTCGACCCGGTAGGTGGACTGGAAGCTGAGATTGAGCAGGTTCGCCGCCTGCAGGGCCAGGAACAGGATGGCCACCGCGCCGATCAGAACGAACAGCCCGACCCAGATATCATTTTTAGAACGTTGCATCTTCATCCGTTGGGGGTCAGAGCGCGCTGTCGTGCGCGTGATCCAGCCCACAAAGCTCCAAATAAATTCAAATCGTGAACATCATCGCGGTCAGGATAAAGTCCAGACCCAACACTGCCAGCGAAGCCATCACCACCGTACGTGTGGTGGCGCTCGACACGCCTTCGGGCGTCGCCTGTGCCTCGTAACCCTGCAGCAGCGCGACAAAGGTCACGGTGAAGCCGAACACGATGCTCTTGACCACGCCATTACCCACATCCTGCCAGACATCGACACCGCCCTGCATCTGGCTCCAGAAAGCCCCGGGATCGACGCCGATCATCACCACGCCCACGAACCAGCCGCCCATCACGCCCACGGCACTGAAGACCGCGGCCAGCAAGGGCATGGCGATCACGCCGCCCCAGAAGCGCGGCGCGAGAATACGCCGGATGGGATCCACTGCCATCATTTCCATGGCACTGAGCTGCTCCCCCGCTTTCATCAGGCCGATCTCGGCCGTCAGCGAGGTTCCCGCCCGACCCGCAAACAGCAGGGCCGCCACCACGGGCCCGAGCTCGCGCACCAGGCTCAGGGCCACCATCTGACCCAGGGCCTCGGCCGAACCGTAGTCGACCAGGATGTAGTAGCCCTGCAGGCCCAGCACAAAGCCCACAAACAGGCCCGAGACCACGATGATGGCCAGCGAATGGTTGCCCAGGAAATGCACCTGATCGCGCACCAGGCCGAAGCGCCGGAAGCTGGGCCCGGCCAGCTGCAGCAGACGGAAGAACAGAGCCGTGGCATGGCCGATGTCAGCCAGCTTGCTGCGCACTGCAAAGCCTACGTCGGAAGGACGCCACCAGCTCATGAGGCCACCTCGCCAAAATCCTGCTCCACGGTCGGGCCGGGGTAATGGAACTGCACCGGCCCTTCGGCCTGGGCCTGCACGAACTGCTGCACCAGCGGATCGGTGGAGCGCTTGACCTCATCCGGTGTGCCCTGGGCCGCGATGCGACCGTTGGCCAGGATCACGACCTGGTCGGCGATCAGGAAGGTTTCCTCCAGATCGTGCGAAACGACGATGCTGGTGACACCCAGGCTGTCGTTGAGGCGGCGGATCAGCTGCGCGGCGGTTCCGAGCGAAATCGGGTCCAGGCCGGCGAAGGGCTCGTCGTACATGATGAGTTCAGGGTCCAGCACGATAGCGCGCGCCAGGGCCACGCGCCGCGCCATGCCGCCGGAGACCTGGCTGGGCATGAGATCGCGCGCACCACGCAGGCCCACGGCGTTGAGCTTCATCAGAACAAGATGACGGATCAGCTCCTCGCTCAGATCCGTGTGTTCGCGCAGCGGAAAGGCCACATTCTCATAGACACTGAGATCGGCAAACAGGGCGCCGAACTGGAACAGCATGCCCATGCGGCGACGTGCCTCATAGAGCTGCGTGTGGTCCATGGTGGTCACGTCCTGACCGTCGAGGAGCACCTGACCCTGCTGGGCACGGTATTGGCCGCCAATGAGACGCAGCACCGTGGTCTTGCCACCGCCGGAGGCGCCCATGAGCGCCGTCACCTTGCCGCGGGGCACGGTCAGGCTGATGTCGTCGAGGATGACCCGGTCGCCGTAGCCAAAGGTCACATTGCGCAGCTCGACCAGGGAAGTGTCAGTTGATGCAGTCATGAAAAATGCAAAAGCCGGTAAGGTCCGGCTTTTGCATCATAAGGCATCGAGCGATCCTGCCCCGTCAAGTGAGGCTTTACCGAGCGAGGCCCGGCAAAAGAGCTCAGCGCGGCAGTGTGCTGGAGCCCATCAGGAACTCGTCGACCGCTCGGGCAGCCTGGCGTCCTTCCCGGATCGCCCACACGACCAGCGACTGGCCGCGGCGGATGTCGCCGGCCGCAAAGACCTTGGCAGCATTGGTGGTGTACCCCCCCGCAAAGTCCGTGCTGGCCTTGGCATTGCCGCGGGCGTCCTTCTCCACACCAAAGGCGTCGAGGATGGTCGCCACCGGGCTCACGAAGCCCATGGCCAGCAGCACGAGGTCGGCCTTGTACTCCTTCTCGGTACCCGGGATTTCGA
>JAIERT010000398.1 GCA_019746735.1 Burkholderiaceae bacterium
ATCAACGATTTGCATTCAATTCGGCCACCTATTGCTGCCGTTCAACCTCCAGGACTCTATGACTGCTACGCAGCGAAAGCAGACGGTTGCGACCGCATCGCCAATTTACGGTTTCACTTTTAAACCGGACTTTCACTCCTGGTCGGGCTACGTAGTCGAGCTGCGCACGCCATGGCCAGGCGGCAAGAGTCATACCCTCAAATTTCCGTCTGCTCCGAGATTTCTAGAGCGTCATCGACTTCTATGCCCAGATACCTCACAGTGGACTCCAATTTAGAGTGCCCAAGAAGCAACTGTACAGCTCGAAGATTCTTGGTCCGTTTATAGATCAGCGTCGCCTTAGTTCTCCGCATCGAGTGTGTCCCATAGTCGGCTCGGTCAAGTCCCAACTCATCAACCCAATGCCCAAGAATCCGGGCGTACTGCCGAGTGCCGAGATGGGGTGAGTCATGCAGTCGGCTTGGGAAAAGAAAGCCGTCCGGTTTCAATCCGGCGTGCTTGATCCACGCCTGCAAGGCCTCCCGGGAGGCGGCCGTAATCTCGAACTGAACCGGCCGCTGGGTTTTGTGCTGCATAACGATGGCGCGGGTTGCAACTTGATCGCCATGGCAGACATCGCGGACTTTGAGGGCGACCAGATCGCACCCGCGCAGTTTGCTATCGATGCCCAGATTCAGCAGCGCAAGCTCCCGCATGCGCCCTTCCATCTGGAGGCGGACACGGAGTGACCAGATCTCCTTGGGCTTGAACGGAGCTTTCTGTCCGACGATTTTCCCCTTGTTCCACGGCTCACGATGAGTGGCGTTACCTGCTGCTTCCATGATGGTCTCCCATCGAGTTGAGGGGAATCAAGGATGCGCTCTGGAGCTACCGAAATGCAAGTTTTATCGCACCGACAGGGGAGCCGGTGGTCTACTCTGGCACCTGAAAGGGGACTCACGATTACCGCCAGATCCAGTCTTTTACTGGCAAGCGGCGCCGAGGCCCGCGAGAGAAATTTGTGGCCGTGAGCCGTCAATGATCAGTCCTTAGCCAATCGTGGTCCGCGGCTTTCGTATACGCAGCGCATTTCCAATGACCGACACCGAACTCAGACTCATCGCCAGGGTAGCCTCCAGATTGCGTTTGGCAAGCTGCAGCCACCCCTCATTTCTTGGGCCAGCACCTGCTGCTGCATGGCGTCCATGCGCGAGAGTCGGCCGACGCTAGACTGGTCAAGCATGACGGTGGCCGTTGTGCCGGCGGCCTCCACCAGCGCCAGCTCGATCTGCGCCAGTGCCTGCTGCAGGCGCTGTCGGACGCTGTCGGGATCGGTGGTCATGACGCCATCCCGGCACACCCTCAGCGCAGCAGCAGCGTGGCCACCTTGGACGAACGCAACAGCTCGCTGGTCTTGCTGCCCAGCAGCAGGCTACGCAGCGGCGAGTGGCTGTAGGCGCCCATGGCCAGCAGGTCGTGGCCGCCATGCTGCACCGCGCGGTTGATCACGAGTTCGGGGTCGCCTTCGACAATCTCGGCCGTCACTGAAAAGCCGGCCTCGGCCAGCGTCTGCTGCGCCCATTCGATCTGCTTCGGCCCCTGGGCCTGCGGCTTGCCGGCCATGAGCACGTGGATGGGCAGGCCCTTGAGCAGCGGGCTGGCGGCGATCATCTCTACCCCGCGGCGTGTGATGCTGCTGCCGTCAAATGCCAGCAGCACGCGAGTGGGTGCCAAGTAACTCTCTTTGACGGCCAGGATGGGCCGCTCCACGGCGCGCACCACCCATTCCAGATTGCGACCCAGGTCGCGCTGGCTCAGCTCGGCCGAGGCGCCGCGGCGGCCCAGCACGAAGAGGCGCACGTCGGCCTGCTGCTCGCCCAGGGTTTCGGCCAGGGCACCGTGGCGCTGGCGCATGTCCACCGCAGCCACACCCGCGGCCAGCGCGCGCTGGCGCAGATGATTGAGAAAGACGCGGCCAGCTTCACGCTGGCTACGGCTGCGGGCCTCGTCTTCGTTGCTGAGCTGGTCTAGCAGGCTATCCTGCGCCCCCAGGCCGATGGCGCCGCTGTGGTCCTGGATGGTGGAGAGTTCAGGATGGCGCTCGATCACGTGCAGGAATTCCAACGGCGCACCCATACGTCGCGCAGCCCAGGCGGCGTAGTCAGCCACCGTGTCGGCAAAACGGGACTGGTCCACGCAGGCCAGCACCTTGTTCTCGGTATTGATTTTCATCGTCTCCTCCTCAGTGGCCCAGAAGCAGGTCGTCGGCGCCGTCCTTGTCATGGACGGCGAACTTGTCGACCAGGGTGGCACTGGCCTCGTTGAGGCCTATAACCTCGACCTCCGTCCCCTCGCGGCGGAACTTGAGCACCACCTTGTCCAGCGCGCTCACGGCGGTGATGTCCCAGAAGTGCGCGCGGCTCACGTCGATGCGCACCTTGTCAATGACTTCCTTGTAGTCGAAGGCGTTGGAAAATCGGTCGGCACTGGCAAAGAAGACCTGACCGATCACGGTGTAGGTCCGCGTGCGGCCCTCCTCCTCGGCTTGGGAACGCACCTTGAGGATCTGCCCCACCTTGTGCGCGAAGAAGAAGCCCGAAAGCAGCACGCCGGTGAGCACACCCATGGCCAGGTCATGCGTGGCCACCGTCACTACCACGGTGGCGATCATCACCACGCTGGAGCTCTTGGGGTGCTCGCGGAGGCTGCGGATCGAGCCCCAGTTGAAGGTGCCGATGGACACCATGATCATCACGGCCACCAGCGCGGCCATGGGGATGCGGCTGACCCAGTCGCCCAGGAAGACCACCAGGATCAGCAGCACCACGCCGGCCGTCAGCGTGGACAGGCGCCCGCGCCCACCGGACTTCACGTTGATGACCGACTGGCCGATCATGGCGCAGCCCGCCATGCCGCCGATGAAGCCGGTCGCGATATTGGCCACACCCTGGCCCACGCACTCGCGGTTCTTGTCACTCTTTGTGTCGGTCAGGTCGTCGACGATGGTAGCCGTCATCAGCGACTCCAGCAGGCCCACCACCATCAGCGTGAGGGAATACGGAAAGATGATGCGCAAGGTCTCGAAGGTGAACGGAATGTCGGGGATCAGAAACATCGGCAGGCTGTCGGGCAGCTCGCCCATGTCGCCCACGGTGCGGATGTCCAGACCCAGGGCTAGAGACACCCCAGTCAGCACCACGATGGTCACCAGCGGCGAGGGCACGGCCTTGGTGATGTACGGAAAGCCGTAGATGATCGCCAGGCCGGCGGCCGTCATGGCGTAGACATGCCAGGTGACGTTGGTCAGCTCGGGCAGCTGGGCCAGGAAGATCAGGATGGCCAGGGCGTTGACGAAACCGGTGACCACCGAGCGCGAGACAAAACGCATCAGCGTGCCCAGCTTCACCCAGCCGGCGATGATCTGTAGCACCCCGGTGAGCACGGTGGCGGCCAGCAGGTACTGCAGGCCGTGGTCTTTCACCAGCGTCACCATGAGCAGTGCCATGGCGCCCGTGGCCGCCGAGATCATTCCCGGGCGACCGCCCGCGAAGGCGATGATGGTGGCGATACTGAAGGAGGCGTAAAGCCCCACCTTGGGGTCCACCCCCGCGATGATGGAAAAGGCGATGGCCTCGGGGATCAGGGCAAGCGCGACGACGAGGCCGGCAAGCAGATCATTGCGGACATTGGAAAGCCAGTCATGGCGGAAATTTTTTAGGGACATAGAAATAGACGCCCAGCAGAAAAGCGGGGGCACAGAACAAAGGGGGGCAGACAGAGCTGCCAAGCCAGGACCATGCGCAACAGTCCTGAAGGAACCGCAGGAGACAGTGCGTCTCAGGGTGGTGTTACAGCGCTAAAGTAGCCACGTGCCAAGCCCATCCCCCGATAGCTCGGGGTGGGAATGAAGCGACGTAGGCTGAGCATAGCGACGATTTTACCCTCGAGACGTAGTTGCTCATCAAGCGATGAGTCGTACGGCAACCCGAGCCGCTAATTGAGCTACGGTATGGACTACTCGATTGGTAGTCAAGGAGATGTATGCCAGTCATCTGGGAGCAAGTGCTTTAGAAAGTACGCATCGTGTTCTTGGCCAGTCTGTCCGTTTGAGGGCACTTCGATGTCTGGCGCCAAAGAAAGCGGTCATTAGCGCTTCGAAATCCAGTGACTGCATCCAGCCTGATGCACTTCTTGGGGAAAAATAGGTCAAGGACTGCACTTGGCCGATAGGAACACCAACACAGTTGCGCTGGCGCTAGCTTTCTTCGGCTACATCAGCGCTCATTGCTGTTGCCACTGCGCGATTAGGTGGTGGATTGGCGACGCGAATCAGTGGAGGTTTTGTTGTGCGAACGCATTGTGGATTTGCTGCAAAAACTCAACCCAGGCAGGTCGGCTCCGACCTGTCAATCTGCCGTTCCGTCTGACATCTTGACGACGCGCAAGGGCAGATGCGTTACTGGACGCTCGGCGTTGGCTGCTGAAAGGCTGTGTACCGCGTCGCCCACCGCCTTGTAGTCTCGCCAGAACCGCTCAAGTGCAGGCCCGCCTCCGGCCATTTGAACCGCGCGGATGAGGCCGGCGTGGGCTGCCACCATATGCGTGAGCTGGGCTTCCAGCCGCTTGATGTCCTGCCGGTAGCCTGCGGCCTGGTCTTGCAGACTGCCGGCGCCCCCACCTCCTGCGACGATTTTGCGTACTCCTTGCTGCTGTGCCTGGGCCGCAGCGATGAGCGCGCTTCTAGCCTCATTGCGCGTGAACGCTGAAGGGTTCTTCAACGTGCTGTGGCGCCGTGCCACCTCCCGCGCCGTGATGTCGATGTTGTCGGTGAGTAGCGTGTTGAGGATGTCGGCCAGCTCCTCGTTCTTGGGGTCTAAGAGCAGCCTCATTTGAAGATGTCCTCTTTCAGGGTGGAATGGTCGATGCCGTCTGCGAAGACGGATTGGTTCGGTTGGGCGTGAAGCGCAGCCGACACACCAGCAATCAGCCGCTCGGCATGGGCAATCTGGTTCTTGCGCCCCACGGTGGTGGCCGGCTTGCAACGAGCCGCGTCCCGCATCGCCACGAGCTTCGAGCGAAGGTCTTCAAGAGTCACCCGGTGCTCAGCGACCCCGCTGGCCGTAAAGTGCTTGCACTGGTCGAAGCACTTGAGGTGTCGAGTGCAGGGATTGACAGAGAAGCTGTTGGTGCAGAAACCGTACGGCGTGACGTGGAAGCCATCTGCGTTGGCCGCCAAGTAGATGAAGGCTGCTTCATCACCGCTCTCGTGCTGGATGCGCTTAAACGATTGCCCCAAATGGCTTTGCAGCGCCATACCACTGACGACCATCTTGCCCACCAATTCCTTGGCGCTTCCTGCGGGAAGGACCTTGGACGCTGCAGGCGGCAGTTTGACGAAGCTCAACTTCTCTGCGAGGTTGCGATGGTCATACTCGTAGCTCTGAGCGACGGTCCGTCGACCGAACTGGTGCGTAATGATGGTGTCAGGCACATTCTTACGGAACATCTCTGTGTTCATGAGATGCCGAAGACTGTGCGGCTTGATTGACATCAACTTCGACTCAGGCGACCGTCCGTACACACTGAACATCGACCGGCCTGCATGACGTCCTAGCGCGATGAGCATTCCCGGGTACAGCATCGGCTTGATTTCTGTGTCCTCTTGAAGGGGAAGCTGGAGCGGGTAAGTTCGTCCTGCCGTACTCCGCCCCAGGCTCAGAAATAGGCGGTCGCTGGTCCAAACTGGCCGCCCGGAGGAGGTACGAAAAATCCGGCAATCCGAGTCAGGAAATCGGCTGGGGTTCTGCTGTTGCAGGCGCAGCAGCTCTCGGACGGGGCCGACAATCTCTACCATCTCAGTGACCGTTGAGACCACAACATCTTCGAACATCGCGGGCACATGCTGGTGTGCCTCAACAAGCAGATTTGGGGCGCCGTCGATGTGCTTCTCGGCGTAATAGTGCAGTCGCAAGGAGCGTGAGACGCCGCCCACCGTTCCGGCCGGGCGGCCGGTGACTATGTCGAGGTGTTCATCCCAAACCAAGCAGTCGGCGGGTATCGTCAGCACCTCCTCGATTCGCAGTCCCGTGAACAGAGCCAGTTTCACGACACCGAAGCGAACTGCGTCCATGTAGGTCTGGGGCGTCTCCTGGAAGACGATTCGCGTCAGTTCAAGTAGCGCGGAAAGGTCCGGTAGCTTCTCGGCGTGCTGGCGTTCCTGCAGCGAGCCGAGCAACGCTGACGACTCCTTCCTTTTTAGTTCCGGGCGGACTGGGCAATGAACGGAGATGAGGTTCTCGTCGATGTACCTCGCGACCGTTGAGAAGTCGCGCGCCGGCTTGTCGGACCAGGCCTTAAGGCCCAAGACGGCGTCAAAGTTTTCACGTGAAAGCTCCCACGGCGGGCATCGAACCAGAGAGAAGAGGCGACGAGCAGCTCTGGCTATTTGTTGTGTGTCGCCGGTCGAGCGGCCGCTGCTGCAGTGCTCGACGATTAGGGCTTTGATGAAGTCCTGCACGTCTTCACCGAGCACCGCGCCTTCCGGCAATTGGCTGGGGTGCCATCCAGTTGAGGCCGCCATCGCGGTCAGGTCGCGCGACACCGCAAAGCCACAACTTCCAGGGACGTGGAGGTCATGGCTTTTGTTCAACTTGCGTAAGTCCCAGTCCGTGTTAGACGTGGCGGCGCCGTTGCTGTCGAGTTCGATGTGCCAGTCAAGTCCGTGCGATGAAGCGACACGACGCATCCGGTCGATGAAGCTCAGATAGGCCTGCGGCGGTGGCGTCAGTTGAGGCGAGAGGATGTGGATGGTCATCCGTGGTTCTTGGGTCGGTCATCAATCAGGGTTAACGCCTGCTGCGCCCCCGCCAGCGCGCGCGTGAGTTGCCGGTAGGCCGGCGTCTCATCGGAGATTCCCTGCTTTAGGTACAGGCGGACTTGGTCGCGCATCCCTTCGATAGCTTCGACGTGGGACTCCCGGTCTAGGGATGGCATGAACTTCGGACAGCCATAGCAAGACGTCACCGGGTTGTAGGCGCAGCTGCTCTGACCCGCTTTGCACAGTCCCACGCCAGCAACCAGCCGATACCCCACCACAGCGCCAATCTGCTGGTCCTCAGGAGCCAGCTGTATCTCGTCGGCTGAGACGAAACTGCCGGTCGATATGTCCAAGAGGCTGTTGTAGAGTTTCGACGCACCGAGCGCCGTGTTGATGAGCTCGGCTTGCTTGAAGCTTGCCCGGATGTAGTGCGACGCGGCCTCTGCGCTCTTGTGGCCGAGGAACGCTTGGATGCTAGCCCTATCATGCCCCGCATCGGCGAGCGTTTGCGCCCCGGTGTGACGGAGCGAGCGCGCCGTGCTGTCCAGTTGCACGGAGAACCGCTTACAGAGAACCACTGCCCTGTCCCAGAAGGTAATTGGTCCGGTTGCGTTGAATAGCCGCTGCCGCCCGTGAGCGAGCGCCGTCGCGTGCAGCCTCGCGACGAGCGGAACCCACTCCGGTTTGACTTGGCGTAGCAACTCGAATTCGTTGCCTGGTGTTTGCTTTGCAGCATGGAACGAGAGCACGCAAGCAAGGTCGTCGCTTGCATCACGGAAGAAGCGGACATGCGTCACGTCGAGGCACAGCGCCTGAACTGGTCGCATACCGTGTTGGTAGGTGATAAGCAGTGCGACAGCGCCCTCCACCTGTCTGTCGGTCAAGTCGTCCTCGCTCGCCGCCGCATCCAGAACTCGAACAATAGCTGCCTGGGCGTCAACGGAAGCCACACGCTCTCTCTTGCCGATGCTTCGCTTGTTCTGCCGTAAGCCTTCCTTCACGAAGGTGTCCAAGCTCTTCACGAGAGGCATGTGAACTGCTCGCCAGTGGCCGGCGCCAGCCTTGCAAGCTAGCTTCAACACGGCCTTCGCGACGTTCGTCTCCAGCGGGTGGCTCAGCACAGTGGTCCAGGTCTCTCGCAGCTTTTCCGCAGGGGTAGCGAGCAGTTCCAAGATGGCTGGCCATTTGGCTATGAGGACGTTGGCGAAGGTCCGGAATGGTGCTGGGGAGGACGCCCGTCGTGTCAGCAGAACAAGCGCTCGCTGTAATTCGCCAACTTGACCCTCGGCGAACTCCAGCCGTACCGTGCTGCCAGCTGCAAAGACCTCCCAGTGACGGTCCGCCAACCTCACCACCGACTCCCGTCCGGAATACTTGTCGAAAAGGGTCATCAACGCGGGGGCAGCGGGCCACTTCCAGTCCAAGGGAGATTTCCCACCATGCTCGGACTGAGGTTGCGGGAGGGCGATTTCAATGGCGTGGTTCACGCAGAAATCCCCCGCATAAGACTAGTCTTTTCAGCAAACAGTGTGTTCC
Source organism: Burkholderiaceae bacterium (assembly GCA_019746735.1). Classification (GTDB taxonomy): domain Bacteria; phylum Pseudomonadota; class Gammaproteobacteria; order Burkholderiales; family Burkholderiaceae_C; genus Hylemonella. The sequence continues at coordinate 8,333 of JAIERT010000398.1, forward strand.
ATGCTTGCATCAAGTCGTCCTGAATCGCCGCACGTGCGTAGTGCTCAGGCATGGCTGACCTCGCTGACCATCCGAAGAACGCCCGCATCCGTTGGATTGCCAACTCGCGGTCGGGGTTCAGCTCCATAAACATCGTGTATCTGGCCGTGGCGCAGGTGTGTCGCAGGTCGTGAGGCGAAATGTTCGTCTTGCCGCCAGATCTATCGAAGAGGCTTTGGATTGCCTCGGGTGCCAGGGCATCCGTCAGTTTCCTGAAGACCTTACTTAGTGCCTCGGCAGAGAGCGGGGCCCCCGCCTTGGTGGTCAGTAGGAAACCATGTCCGGCATCGGTAGGTCGATGCTCGGCGGCGAAGTGCTGGTAGAGCAGAGCTAAGTCCTCTGACACCGGAATTTGCCTGTGGGATTCCAGAGTTTTGATGCGTGGCGTGGTCGACCTCGGATCGTTCTCGAACACCGTGGTGATGTCAAGCCAACGAACCACCTCTCCTGACTCCGGGTCCACGTCTTCCTTCAAGGAGTCACAGGCCAACAGCAGTGCTTCGCCACGACGGAGCCCAGCCAGCAGCATTAGGTTGACGATGAGCCAGTTCCGCACGCGCGTTTGATACCCCTTGAAAGGATTTCGAGGCGAGCTGGGATGCGCTACCTCAAGGAGGTCCAGCAGCGTTGTTTTCGGCAGCGCACGAATGAAGCGGAAGCCACCGAGACGGGGGGCGCGCATCCTGCCCATGGCTGCCAGCATAGAAGCAGCTGCGGCCCACTCTGGGTTACTAGGCGCTAAGCGTTTGGCCAGCGATTGCACGAATGCTCTGACTACGCCCCACCGCTGAACATCAGTCGTGTTGTAGGCCGGGTCTGAGGTTGTCGTTAGATAGAACGACTCCACCATGAGCATCACGCCCTCAGCGTCCCGAGTGCTCATACCCTCGTCGAAGGCGTCGGCACCGAAGCGTTCGTCACAGTACCGATAAAAGCTGTCCAGATGCTGGAGGTACAGCTTTCGCGTGCTGGTCGCCTGAGAACTACTCGTGAGGCCTAGGGACCACGCCGTGGACCATAGTCTTGGCATGTGTCTCACGGGGTCAACGATGACATGTTCAGGAACTGCTTGAGTACGGACGAGCACTGGAGATAACGGTTGGGGATACCTCTACGTACAGAGCTTTCCCTCTAATTGAAATGCAACACTGGCCATGGTACCTCTTAATCGATGAGTCCTTCGTGGATATCTCGGGTATCCGAGGTGACCTCACTGACCGCAGCCGCAGGCTACGGCAGCGCGTCCTGGACTGGACGGGCTTGCCCACCTGCGTGGGGATAGGCCCGACCAAGACCCTGGCCAAGCTGGCCAACCACATTGCCAAGACCGCCGAGCGCAAGCCGGGCAGCTACCCGGCGGAGTTCAGCCAAGTGTGCAATCTCGCGGCGATGGAGCGAGAGGCACTGCAGCAGGTGCTGGCGGCCACCGAGGTCCGGGAAGTCTGGGGTGTGGGCCCACGTATCGGACAACAGCTGGAGGCAGAGGGCATCAAGACGGTCTTGGATCTCACCCAGCTCGATCTCGCGACGGTGCGCAGGCGTTGGTCTGTCGTCTTGGAGCGGACGGTGCGTGAGCTGCAGGGAACACCCTGCGTGGACTTGGAGGAGGCGCCGCCGGCGAAGAAGGAGATCGCCTGCACCCGGTCGTTTGGCCGGGCTGTGATGGATCTTGGTGAGCTGGAAGAGGCGGTGACCACCTTCGCCAGCCGTGCGGCTGAAAAGCTGCGGCGCCAGGGCAGCCATGCGGGCCAGGTTCTGACCTTTGTGCGGACAAGTCCGTTCCGCCCTGACAAGCAGTACTCCAGGTCAATCATCGTTCCGTTGCTCAGGCCGACAGCAGACACGGCGGCCCTGGTGGAGGGGGCGCTCATGGGACTGCGCACAATCTACCGATCAGGCTATAAATTCGCGAAGGCGGGGGTGATGTTGGTGGATCTCTCAGACGCCTGCGTGGAGCAGGGGGAGCTGGACTTTGAGGAGGGACACGGTGAAGGCCGATGCCGCCTCATGACTGCGATGGACGCGCTCAACCGGCGCTACGGCCGAGGGACCGTGATAATAGGTAGCGCGGGTACCGGAGAAATGCCGAGGAACTGGGCGATGAGGCAGGAGAGGCGGACTCCAAGGTATACGACGAGGATCGGAGAGATCCCGGTGGGGAAGGCTTAGCCTGAGGAGTACTTCGGATACCTGATAGCGCTGGAACCTGTACCAGCTGACCGATAAAGGCTGATCTCCGACACTCGAACCTAACGCCTGAAAGTTCGCGTGTTGCGCAACTGGTCATTGGCCGAGCAGGGTCTCAAGCGACCGCTTTGTTGCTCAGA
>JAIERT010000367.1 GCA_019746735.1 Burkholderiaceae bacterium
CGCGGCGCCAGGAGGACCCCATGAACGTCACCCATGAGGTCTTCAACCAGCCCGCGCCGCTGGTCGACTACAACCTCTACGAGACCAACCGGCCGCTGCAGGACGCGCTGCGCTTCAACGCGCCGCAGCTCGATACCGCCGCGCTGAGCCGCCTGGGTGCGGCCGTGGGCACGGCCGGGATGCAGAACCACGCGCGCCTGGCCAATGTGCACACGCCGCAGCTGCACAGCCATGATCGCCAGGGCCGGCGCATCGACCAGGTGGAATTCCACCCGAGCTACCACGCGCTCATGAGCGCCGCCATCGGCGCGGGCCTGCACGGCACGCCCTGGGCGGATGGGGGCGTGTCGCCTCATGTGCAGCGTGCGGCGGGTTTCATGCTCTTCACGGAGCTAGAGCCCTCCATGCTGTGCCCGATCTCCATGAGCTACGCGGCCACGCCGGCCCTGCGCCGCAACACGGCGGTCTACGCCGACTGGGGACCGAAGCTCACGAGCCGCGACTATGACCCGGTGCTCAAGCCGGTGGCGCAGAAGGCTGGCGTGACCATGGGCATGGGCATGACGGAGAAGCAGGGTGGCTCGGACGTGCGGGCCAACACGACGCAGGCTATCGCCGACGGCAGTGACACCTGGGGTGCGCGCTACCGTCTCACGGGCCACAAGTGGTTCTTCTCGGCGCCCATGTGCGACGCCTTCCTCGTGCTGGCCCAGGCGCCGGCCGGTCTGAGCTGCTTCTTCCTGCCGCGCGTGCTGCCCGACGGCACGCTCAACGCGCTCTACATCCAGCGCCTCAAGGACAAGCTGGGCAACAAGGCCAATGCGAGCTCCGAGGTGGAGTTCGTGCAGGCCGCGGCCTGGCTGGTGGGCGAGGAGGGGCGTGGCGTGCCGCAGATCCTCGAGATGGGCAGCATGACCCGGCTCGACTGCGCCCTGGGCACGAGCGGCCTGATGCGCCAGGCCCTGGCGCTGGCGCTCAACCACACGCGTCAGCGCATGGCCTTCGGCAAGCCTTTGCTCGAGCAGGAGCTCATGCGCAATGTGCTGGCCGACCTGGCGCTGGAAAGCGAGGCCGCCACGGCCCTGGCCATCCGTCTGGCGCGCGCCTTCGACCGCGCAGGCGATGCGCACGAGCAGCTCATGGCCCGCCTGCTGACCCCCGTGGCCAAGTTCTGGATCTGCAAGCGCGGCGCGGCATTTGCCCAGGAAGCCATGGAGTGCCTGGGTGGCAATGGTTATGTGGAAGAGGGCGGCGAGGGCGTGCTGGCCCGCATCTACCGCGAGATGCCCGTGAACTCCATCTGGGAAGGCGCGGGCAACATCATGGCCCTGGACCTGCTGCGTGCGCTGCGCAAGGGGGATGTGGCCGCCGCGCTGGACCATGAGCTGGCGCCCGCGCGCGGCCAGCATGCGGCGCTGGACCGTCTCGCGCGCAGCCTGCCGCTGCGCGTGGAGGCCATGGCCAGCGAAACCGAAGCGCGCCGCCTGGCGCAGGACGTGGCCCTGGCCGTGCAGGCCGCGCTGCTGGCGCAGAGTGCACCGCCGGCAGTGTTCGCCGCCTTCTGCGACTCGCGCTTGGCCGGCGACTGGGGCCAGACCTATGGCAGCCTGGGCCGTGGCTGCGACTTCGCCGCCATCCTGGCGCGCGCCATGCCGAACTGAACAACACAACGGAGACAGGAACGATGATCAAGGATTTCAAGGGCAAGACCGCCGTGCTGACGGGCGCCGGCTCCGGCTTCGGCCTGGAAGTGGCACGCATCGGCGCCCGGCTGGGCATGAACCTGGTGCTGGCCGACGTGCAGCAGGACGCGCTGGACAAGGCGGCCGCCGAACTGAAGGCCGCCGGCGCCGAGGTGCTGGCCCAGCAGCTGGACGTGTCGGACGCGGCCCAGATGGAGCATCTGGCGCAGCGCGTGCGTGAGCGTTTCGGGGCCCCGCATCTGGTCTTCAACAATGCCGGCGTGGGCTCGGGGGGCCTGGTCTGGGAAAGCACCGTGCAGGACTGGCGCTGGGTGCTGGGGGTCAACCTCTGGGGCGTGATCCACGGCGTGCGCCTGTTCACGCCCATGATGCTCGAAGCCGCACAGCGGGATCCGGCCTGGCGCGGGCACATCGTCAACACGGCCAGCATGGCCGGCCTGCTCAATCCGCCGAACATGGGCGTCTACAACGTCAGCAAGCACGCCGTGGTCTCGCTCAGCGAGACGCTGTACCAGGATCTGTCCCTGGTGACGGACCAGGTCCGCGCCTCGGTGCTGTGTCCCTTTTTCGTACCCACGGGCATCCAGCACAGCGAGCGCAACCGCCCGGGTGAACTGGCGGCTGCCAAGCCCACGCGCAGCCAGCTCATCGGCCAGGCCATGACCGACAAGGCAGTGAGTTCGGGCAAGGTGACGGCGGCCCAGGTAGCGCAGCTGGTCTTCGATGCGGTGGCCGCCGGGCAGTTCTACATCTACAGCCATCCCAAGGCGATCGCCTCGGTGCAGACCCGTCTGGAGGACGTGATGCTCGCGCGCAACCCCACCGATCCTTTTGCCCACAAGCCCGAACTGGGCCAGGAGCTGCGCAAGGCCTTGCGCGCCGCCGGTTGAGACCGGCCGTTCAGTGGATCTTGGGCGGGGCGGGCTTGTCCCCGTCCATCAGCAGGTCGAGCTGGGCCAGCGGGTTGTTCTGGCGGTCCAGCGCATCCACGAACTGCATGAGCTCGACATCCTTGATGAAGCCGGCAGCGGAAGACACCTCCAGCAGCTTTTCTGGCGCCATCGGACGCGCCACGGCATAGCCCTGGACGTAATCCACCCCGATCTCGGCCAGGGCCTGCACGGTGGCTGAGTCCTCGGCCCATTCGGCGATGGTCTTCATGCCGAGGTTGCGCGCCAGGTTGACGATGGCCTCGACGATCGAGACATTGGCCGGGTGCTGGTTCATGTTGACCACAAAACTGCCGTCGATCTTGAGCAGGTCGGCCGGCAGCTCCTTGAGGTAGGAGAAGGAGGTGTAGCCAGCACCGAAGTCGTCCAGCGCCACGCGCGCCCCGTAGCCACGTACCTTGTCAATGAAGCGGCGCGTGTTCTTGAGATCGTGCAGGGCCACGCTTTCGGTGATCTCGATGGTCAGGAAGCTGGAGACATGGCTGTTGCGGCGCAGGATGCCGAAGACTTCCTGCATGAATTCCTCGTCGTTGAGCGAGGCGCCGCTGAGGTTGATGCAGACGAACTGGGTGCGCTGCAGCTTGTCCCGGTGCTGGTCCAGCCAGGCCAGGGTGGTGGTCAGCACCCAGTGGTCGATGCGGCTCATGCGCCCGCTGTCCTCGGCTGCCGCGATCACGCGATTGACCCGCAGCAGCTCGCCGGCGGCATCGCGCATGCGCAGCAGGACCTCGAAGTTGAGCGCGTCGCTCGGGCGCGTGAGCGACATGATGGGCTGCATCTCCAGATAGAGGCCGTCGATGCTATCGCTGGCCGACAGCTCGCCGATCAGGCGCAGCTCGGCCTGGTGCTCCTTGAAGGCGGGTGAGCCCTGCTCGTAGACCACGAGACCGCGGTGCTGGCCGGTCTTGGCCTCGCGGCAGGCGCGGTCGGAAGTGGAGAGCACCTCCTTGAACTGGGTCCCCGGGCTGACCTCGATCAGGCCGATGGAGCCACGTACATAGAAGGCCTTTTCGCCAACGCGGAAGGGCTTCTCGTCGATGTTCTCGATGATGCCGCGCGCGATCACCGTGGCCAGCGGCATGCGCGTGTCAGGCAGCAGGATGACGAACTCGTCGCCACCAACCCGGCCGAGCTTCATGTGCGCGGCCAGCAGCACGTTGACCCGATGGCAGACCTGGCGCAGCACCTCGTCGCCGGCATTATGGCCGTAGAGATCGTTGATCAGCTTGAAGCGGTCGAGATCCAGATAGGCCAGGGCCAGCGGATGCGCCTCGTCCACGGCAGCGACCGCCTCGTAGAAGGCCTTCTCGACGCCGCGGCGGTTGAGCACCTTGGTCAGCGCGTCGTTGTCGGCCAGGAAATTGAGCTCCTCGGCCGCGATGGACTTCTCGGTCACGTCATGCAGCGAGCCCTCGATCTTGTCGCCCGCCAGCGCCGCCTTGACCATGTAGCGCCGCGGCGCCTCGTAGCCCGTGATGTCCATCTGGCTGCGGATCTCGAGCTCCCCGTCCTGCCGGTTCTGCACCAGGTCCAGCAGCTGGTGCCAGATATCGGCTCCGAAGTACTGCTGCCAGGTGTTGTGCTCGCTCTTGAAGGCGCGCGGCCCGAGCATGCGGCGCAGCGCCGGGTTGATGCTGGTGAAGCGCCCCTGCAGGTCCAGCGTGAACATGCCGATAGGAACCGTGTCATAGGTGTGCTGGAGCTGGTCCTGCGCAGCCAGGCGTGCGCGATGCTCCTGTCTCATCTGGGCCGCGATGGCCAATGATGCGAGGAGGGCAGAGGCCAGGGCGGCCGTGACGGTGTTCAGGACGCTGACGAAATGCCGCAGATTGAAGGCCGCAGCGAAGATTTCCGACAGTCCAGAGACCAGGGTGACCGTCAGGGCGGCGGCATACCAGAGGGCGACGGGTGACCGTGTGCGCGAAACGATGTCCACCAGGGTCATCAGCAGCAGCGCCAGGGCACCGGTCCCCAGCAGCCACATGACTTTGAGGAACTGATCTCTGGGCAGCGCGAAAGCTGCCAGCAGCAAGGCCAGACAGAGCCATTGGGCGATATGGACCAGAAATGCAGACCGCACCTGTTTGAGCTCTTCGCGCAGTAACGCCTTATAGAGCGTGACTGTCAGGATGGCCCAGATTCCGCGTGCAATGGACCGGCTCTGAGGCAGCCAGTCCTGGGGAACCGCATGGTTCAACCACTGGGTGTCCCATCCCGCCGAAGTCGTACTGATGCGCAGAGTGACAAAGAGCCAGGCCGCGAAGATGATGTAGAGACTTTGCCGGTTGATCAGCGCTGTGATCAGGACAAACGTGGCCAGTACCAGCATGCCACCATCCAGCAGGCCCGATTTGCGCTGGAAATCCCGCTCTGAAATATCGAGCGCGTTTTCTGACCACTGGAAGGCCGTCAGCTTGGCAGGTCCCTGAAACTGAGCCCGGCAGACCACAGACTGACCGGGTCGCTCCAGCCTCAAGGCATATCCGGCCTTGGCCTTGCGCAACGCACTTGCAGCCACCACCTCGCCTGTTCCACCCAGGGCTTGCCCGGTCGCCCCGTCCCAGCACTTCATGTCCACGACATGACGAGATGGCAGCTCCACAAACCGGGGGGTCACACTGCGCTCATCCAAGGACAGTCCGAACCACAGAGGGACCTCGGACAGTTTGGTTTCGTGCTGCAAAACCGGGCTCGACTGGAGCAACCCGCGCTTGGCCTGATCAAGTGTCAGCTCAGTGCCACTTTCGACAAGGACACGAATTTCCATCTGCTGCTCGGCATCGGCGTCATACACGTTTTCCCAGAAAACCAGTGCAAAGATGGAAAGCAGTGCCAGTCCGATGGGGACCAGGTAGATCGATACATACAGAAAAAAGCGGTCAAGAATGTGCTGAATCAACCCGGACAGTGATCTGTTCCAGGCCAATACATGCTCTGCCGCCGCATTCCACATCAGATGCCTCCCACCTTTCCTACTGCAAAAGGAGCATGGCCGTTTCTTGTCCGCTACGTCCCCAAGTAGGGAGATAGCATAACGCCACCGGAGGAGGTTTGAGCGCTAATGCGCTGATTTTGCTACAAAAAAGATACCGGACACCCGACCAGTCTGTGGCGGGGTGGCTGCAGAAAGCGCCGAGGAGCGAAGGGTCAGGCCTGGTAGGTTTGAGCGGTGGTCACGCGCCCCCTGTCGGCCGGATAGGCGTACTGGAGGGACTCGTCTCCCACATCTAGATCGGGGTGCTGGGTGAAGAAGATGAACTTGGTCAGGGGATGGCCTGCCTGACGCCAACGCGCATAGGCCGTCGCAACTTCAAAGGCCATGACCCGGTGGGGAATGTTGTTCATGTGCGCAAGGGGAGTAAAGCCTTGTCCCGGGAAGACGTCCTTGAACAGAAGTTGCTGGTACATGCGGTCGAGCGGCGTGCGAGCGGCCACGACAGCCCAGTCGATGCCATTCTGCTCCCAGTATTTGAACAGCCCCTTGAAGAGCATGAGCTTGACCAGGCGTCCTGCATGTCCCTGGACGATGCCCAGGCGACTGACGTGCGCAAGAGACTTGCCTTGCAACCAATCAGGCAAGGCAATCGACTTTTCAAGCGCAAGTGTTTCAAACTGGTTCGTTTGGATGCGGGCAGTCCCCAATGGCGAGCCGTCAACCTTGGATTCCGCCAGCAAGATCGCCACTCCGTCCTGGGTGTCAACTGCCTCGGGCACACCCAGGCCTTGCGCAACGCCAGGCATATGCCGGGCGTAGGCCTGCTGTCTGATCTGAACGGCCTTGCGGAGATCAGCCTCGTTGCGGACCAACCTGACCGTGAAGGGCAGACGCTCCTCGGTCATGAAGTTGTCGTCATAGGCTTGAGCAGGAAACTCACTGGGCATGACGGGGGCGGACGCGGGCACGCTTTGAAGGCTCATGATTGCACCTGAAGTGGACGATAGGAACGACAGGTCAGGCCGTAAGCCTGCCCCCAACTCTCAAGCCAGATACTGAGCGCTAGCGTTAAAAACTTGAGTCGGAATATGTCTGATCCTGCTGTAGGAATTTGTCTGACAGGGCTGAGACGGGCTGTGGCACACTCGCGGACTTTGTTTCCATGAACCGGCGTCCAGGCCGGCGGCAAGTCAGAAAGCCATGCAGAAAATCATCGCGCAGATCGCGCAGGAAATCGGGGTCAGAACACAACAGGTCGAGGCGGCCGTGGTCTTGCTCGACGGCGGGGCCACCGTCCCTTTCATTGCCCGTTACCGCAAGGAAGTCACGGGCGGGCTGGACGATATCCAGCTGCGTGAGCTGGAGGCGCGCCTGGCTTACCTAAGGGAGCTGGAGGAACGTCGCACCGCCATCCTCAAGAGCATCGACGAGCAGGGCAAGCTCACGCCCCAGCTCCACGCAGCGATTGCCGCTGCGCCGACCAAGCAGGAGCTCGAAGACCTCTACCTGCCCTACAAGCCCAAGCGCCGCACCAAGGGCCAGATCGCGCGCGAGGCCGGCATCGAGCCCCTGGCCGACAAGCTGTTTGCCGACCCGATGCTGGACCCGGCGGTCGAGGCCCAGGCTTATGTGTTGAAGGAGAAAACCGAGGCTGGTGACGATTTCACGACCGTGACGGCCGTACTCGACGGTGTGCGCGACATCCTGTCCGAGCGCTGGGCTGAGGATGCGGCCCTGGTACAGTCCCTGCGCGAGTGGCTCTGGCACGAAGGCCTGTTCCAGAGCAAGCTGGCCGCGGGCAAGGACGAGAACAACGTAGACGTGGCCAAGTTCCGCGACTATTTCGACTACGACGAGCCCATCGGCCGCGTGCCTTCGCACCGGGCCCTGGCGGTCTTCCGCGGCCGCACGCTGGAAATCCTGGACGCCAAGCTCGTGCTGCCCGTGGAACCGGAGCCGGGCAAACCCTCGCTCGCCGAGGGCAAGATCGCGCTACACCTGGGCTGGAGTCACAAGGGCCGGCCAGCCGACGACCTGCTGCGCAAATGCGTCGCCTGGACCTGGCGCGTCAAGCTCAGCCTGTCCACCGAGCGCGACCTTTTCACCCGCCTGCGCGAGGAGGCCGAGAAGGTGGCCATCAAGGTCTTTGCCGACAACCTGCGTGACCTGCTGCTGGCCGCGCCGGCCGGCCCGCGCGTGGTCATGGGCCTGGACCCGGGCATCCGCACGGGGGTGAAAGTGGCCGTGGTCGACGCCACGGGCAAACTGGTCGATACGGCCACGGTCTACCCGCACGAGCCCAAGCGCGACTGGGAAGGCTCGCTGCACACCCTGGCGCGCCTGGTCGAGAAGCACGGCGTGAACCTGATCGCCATCGGCAACGGCACGGCCAGTCGCGAAACCGACAAGCTGGCCGCCGACCTGATCAAGCTGGCCGCCAAGGTGGACAAGCCCATCGAGAAGGTGGTGGTCAGCGAGGCCGGCGCCTCGGTCTACTCCGCCAGCGAATTCGCTTCTCAAGAGATGCCCGACGTGGACGTGAGCCTGCGTGGCGCGGCCAGCATCGCGCGCCGCCTGCAGGACCCGCTGGCCGAGCTGGTCAAGATCGATCCCAAGTCCATCGGCGTGGGCCAGTACCAGCACGACGTGAACCAGAGCGAGCTCGCCCGCATGCTGGACGCCGTGGTCGAGGACTGTGTGAACTCCGTGGGCGTGGACCTGAACACGGCCAGTGTGCCGCTGCTGTCGCGCGTCTCGGGCCTGTCGTCTTCGGTCGCCAAGGCCGTCGTGCGCTGGCGCGAGGCCAACGGTGCGTTCAAAAGCCGCCAGGACCTGCTCAAGGTCACCGGCCTGGGTGCCAAGACCTTTGAGCAGAGTGCCGGCTTCCTGCGCATCCGCGGCGGCGACAATCCGCTGGACATGACGGGCGTGCACCCCGAGACTTACCCCGTAGTCGAACAGATCATGCAGAAGACCGGCAAGCCCGTGGCCGAACTCATGGGCCGGGCCGAGATGCTCAAGACCCTCAAGCCCGAGCTCTTCGCCAACGAAACTTTCGGTGTCATCACCGTCAAGGACATCCTGGGTGAGCTCGAGAAACCCGGCCGCGACCCGCGACCCGACTTCAAGGTGGCGCGCTTCAACGAGGGCGTGGACGACATCAAGGACCTGCAGGAGGGCATGGTGCTTGAGGGCACGGTCAGCAACGTGGCCCAGTTCGGCGCCTTCGTGGACCTGGGCGTGCACCAGGACGGCCTGGTCCATGTGAGCCAGCTCGCCAACAAGTTCGTCAACGATGCGCGCGAGGTGGTCAAGACCGGCGACATCGTCAAGGTCAAGGTGCTGGAGGTGGACGTGGCGCGCAAGCGCATCAGCCTGACCATGAAGCTCGACGCCGCGCCCGGCCGCCGCGATGCGCCGCGCGAGAACCGCTACGAAGGAGCAGGGCGGGGCCAGCCGCTGCGTCGTACCAACGAGCCGGCGCCGCAGTCCGCCATGGCCTCGGCCTTTGCCAAGCTCAAGCGCTGAGCGGCGCCGCCCGAGGTCGCCCAGGCGACCTCGGGGCAGCCCCCTCTCGACGCCAGTCCGGGCGACGCGACATAATGCCGCCATGAGTCCGTCTGCACAATGGAGCCGCCCGACATGGAGCTGAATGCCCTGCTGGCCTCATCCATCGTGCTGCCCAGCATCCCCAAGGTCGTCGCGCTGCTGCTCAGTGAACTTGACCGCGAGGTGCCGGACCTCAAGAACATCACGCAGCTGATCGGGACCGATCCGGCCCTGACCACGCGGGTGCTGCAGACCGCCAACACGCCGATGTTCAAGCTTTCCGGCAAGGTCCACAGCGCGGCCGAGGCGCTGGCCCTGCTGGATCTGGCGCATATCCGCCACATGGCTGCCGACGCCGCCTCGGCCGCTTCGCTCAAGGGCATTCCGGGCGTCAATCTGCCCCAGTTCTGGGCCTACAGTCTGAACGTGGCCAAGCTGTCGCGCTCTCTCGCTGGCGTGACCCGGCAGAACCAGGGCGCGGCCTTCACCTGCGGCCTGATCCACGCCATCGGCGAGCTCGTCATGCACGCGGGCATGCCCGCCGAGATGGCGGCGCTCAACAAGGAGATCGGTCCGCTGGATCTCAAGCGCGCGAAAGCCGAGATGCAGCGCTTTGGCTACAACTATGCCCACGTGGGCGGGGCCTATGCGCGCCAATGGCGCTTCCCGCAGCCCATCGTCGATGCGCTGGAACACCAGTACGCACCGTTCTCCAACAACGTCTACGAGCCGCTGGCCGGCGTGATCCACCTGGCCACCTGGCGTGCCCGCGCCAGGGAGGCCAAGCTCAACGACAAGGCCATGGCCGTGACGTTCCCGGGCGAAGTCGGCGAGGTGCTGGATCTGGACATCGACATGGTGCTGCAGCAGGACCCCTTCGACTGGTCGGCGCATACCTGATTGCTGTTTCTTCCGATTTTTCCCGCATGCAAGCATTGAGTCTGTACGCCGGGCCCGCGGCCCGCGAGCACATCCGCCGCCACGGCCTGTCTCCCGAACACATCCGCACCATCCCGGCCGCGGCCGGCGGCCCCAAGGGGCTCATCCTCGGTGCCGTGGACCGTTATCTTTTTGGCCAGTGGCTGCCCCGGTCGCAGCAGCCTGTCGACCTGGTCGGGGCCTCGATCGGCGCCTGGCGCATGGCCACGGCCTGCCTGGACCAGCCCGTGGCGGCCTTCGAGCGCCTGGAGCACGACTACATCCACCAGCACTACGAGCTGCGCCCCGGGCAGAAGCTGCCACCGGCCCGCCTGGTCAGCGAGGAGTTCGCGCGCAATCTGCGCCTGTTCTATGGCGGCCGCGTGTCCGAGGTGCTGCTGCACCCACGCTACCGCCTGCACATCGTCACCTCGCGCGGCCGTCATGTCCTGGGCCGTGAACACGGCCTGCGCACGCCCTTGGGCTATCTGGGCGCCTTCCTGAGCAACAGCGTACGCCGCCGTGCCATGGGCGCCTGGCTGGAACGCGTGGTCTTTTCCACCGCCGGCAGGGCAGGGCAGCACCATGCCCCCTTGCCCTTTGCCACCGGGGACTACCGCACACGCCAGCTCGCGCTCGACGAGGCCAATTTCTATCCGGCGCTGCAGGCCAGCTGCTCCATCCCCTTTGTGCTGCAGGCCGTGCACGACATCCCGGGCGCACCGCCCGGCG